>NZ_FUYA01000010.1 GCF_900167065.1 Desulfobaculum bizertense DSM 18034 | reverse complement strand
GGAATTCAAACTCGATGAGGATACGTAAGGGAATCATTCCCTTACGCGGGGGTTTGGGGGCAGGCCCCCAATCTTCCCCCACCCTCCCATCCAGCACTCACGTGCTGGGGCAGGCCCCCAAGCTTCCCCCCCACCTATCTAACGCTAACCCACTGGAGCTGGCCCCCAAAGAATGGATTGCACTTTTGTGCGAGAGTAGCTAAGGCACGAAACGCAACAGACCACAGATAGGGAAACCTACCTGTGGTCTGCTGCAAAAATTTGTGCGATTCGCCAAATAAGGGTTTAATGATGGTCCTTATTCTGACGAATACGATACATGGCGGTGCCGACGATCAGTGCCATGTACAAAAAGATCAACGGAACGCCGACCCAGCCCTGTGGGGTGCTGTGCCACGCGTTATGTAAAAGCTCGAAGAAAGTTTCCATTGTGCTCCTCCTCGTTGGCAATGAACTATTCAATTGGGCTGAAAACACAAAAAAGTCAAGTCCTGAAGGCTTAGGAAAAGCTAATGAGCGAAAATTTTCACAAAGGTGATCTTGTAGAGCTGACCGTGCATGGTCTGGCATTTGGTGGACGCGGAGTAGCGCGAACGGAAGGTTTTGTTTTCTTCGTAGAGGGAGCACTTCCGGGGCAGCGAGTAGAGGCCAAAATCACACGTTTGAAGAAGCGTTTTGGTGAAGCCGAGGCGACCAAATGCCTGGAACAGGGTCCACATGATATTGTAGCATTCTGCCCTCACTTTGGGAAATGCGGCGGCTGTAGCTTCCAGAACCTGGACTACGCAGAGCAGCTGAAATGGAAACGCCAGTTCGTTGTAGATAGCCTGTCGCGCCTTGGTGGCGAAGAGGAGCCTCGCGTGCTGGAGACGCTGGCATCCCCTGAGACGCAGGAATTCCGAAACAAAATGGAGTTCGCATTTACGGGTGGAGGAAGCGGCTCACCGCTGCGCCTTGGCCTGCATAAACGCGGCTCTGACACATCCATTGTAAATGTTGAACACTGTGGGCTGCAGTCGAAATTTGCAATGGAAGCCGTCAAGGCAACGCGTGAATTCTGCGCTGAATCTGGAATTCCGTCCTATAGTCCCATTACGGGAGAAGGCCTGTGGCGCTTCCTTGTTGTACGCGAGGGCAAAAACACAGGACAGACCATGCTGCACCTGATTACGGCCCCCGGACCGGGACAGGCCGTAGCGCGGGCACTTGGTGGATTCCTCCAGGAACGCTTCCCAGAGCTGACAAGCTTTGTTCATTCTTCCCGCAAGGCCAAAAGCGCACTGGCATTCGGCGAAAGGACACAGGTTGCGCTGGGCGAACCAGAAATTGAAGAAACCGTTCTGGGCCTGAACTACCGCATTTCGCCCAATTCATTCTTCCAGACCAACACCCACGCAGCCGAGCTGCTCTACGCCAAGGCGCGTGATTACGCACAGCTCACAGGCACGGAAACCGTATGGGATCTGTACTGTGGTTCTGGTGGCCTGTCGCTGGTGATGGCGCAAAAAGCCAAGAGCGTCGTGGGCATGGAAGAGGTTGATTCCGCGGTCAAAGATGCGCGCATCAATGCGGAGAAAAATGGATTGTCGAACTGCCGTTTTCTGGCAGGTGATGTCCGTAAGCTGCTGGCAGAAGGGACGAAAAAGCCTGATGTTGTCATCACTGACCCGCCGCGCAGGGGCATGCACGCCGACGTTGTGAAGGCCATCATGAATGCAGAACCGAAAAAAATCGTGTACGTTTCATGTAACCCGACAACGCTTTCTCGTGACATTCAGATTCTTTCGGAAAAATATGCTTTGGTCGAAGCGCAGCCCGTGGACCTGTTCCCGCACAGTGCACACGTCGAGTGTGTCGCGCTTCTTGAGTTGATATAAGCGTCGATTCCCGATATGACCAAGGCAGAAAATATCAAGAAGGAGTGAGGTATGGACTTTTTCTGGTTCTTTACGGGCATTATTTCGCTCGCGATCTGCATTTTCTATATTAAGCAGTCTTGGAAAAACGAAGAAGACTAGTCTTCCAGCCAACATCTTTCCAAAGAGGCCCGCTGTGTTCAGTGGGCCTTTTTGCGTTCAGGCAATGCTCCTTGCGGTGATGCCCCTGCCCCCTTCCTTCTGAACAAACGAGGAGAACTCATGATTTTCTGCTTCCTTGGTGACTCTATTGTGAACGGTCTTCGCGACGAAGAATGCAAGGGCTGGGCAGGCCGCCTCTGCTCCGAACTCTGCGCAGCGGGGAAAAACGTCACCTGCTATAACCTTGGTGTTCGCCGCGAAAAAAGTCTCGAAGTCTCACAGCGCTGGCAGGCCGAAAGCGCCGCTCGCGAACTGTCTTTTGAAGAAACGCGCTACGTTTTTTCCTACGGTACAGGCGACATGGCCGTGCGTGAAGGCAAGCAGGGCGCGAGTATCGAAGAAGTTGAAGCCAACACCAAAAAAATTTTGGAATCCTGCCAGAAGAGCAAAACGCTGTTTGTTGGACCGCCGCCCGTTGCCAACCCAGAGCACACCGCCCGCAACAGCGAACTTTCTGACCGCCTTCAGGCACTCTGCGACGAGTACAGCGTCCCCTTTTGCAACATGTTTGAGCACATTGAGGACCTGACCGCATATGTACAGAATGTTGTCGCCTCTGACGGGATTCACCCCAGTGGCGCGGGTTATGAGATGATTGCCCAGGCTGTAGCCTCGTGGAAACCCTGGCAGGACTTTGTACAGGATTAGCCTTTCAGATTAAAAAACAATGTATTTTGAGCTGTTACAGACTTATTTTGCTTTTTTTGCTTCCCTGCTTGACAAGCACCCCCGGCTTGAGCCAGCATAAGCCCATGCAAAATATCAACAACACACTCACTTCCAGTTATTCTTGGTGGTGGCTCTGGTAACAGAGCCGCGTGAGACGTTGTTGTCCGAGACAGACTAAAACGACATACGAACCGCGGTAGATTACAGACCGCGGTTTTTTTTATGCTTCCCCCCTTTCTGCGGTCGGTAATCTCCCCGAAAAAATTTGAGGAGATTTTTCAATGACCATGCTTCCTAATGCAGACGGCTTCTTCGGCGAATACGGTGGACAGTTCATTCCTGACGAACTTCTGACCGTTGTAAACGAGCTTTCCAACGCCTATGACGAAGTCAAAGACACTCCAGAATTTATCAACGAATTTAAGCGACTGCTGAAACATTTTTCCGGCCGTCCTACCCCCCTGTATTTCTGTAGCAACCTCACCAAAAAGCTCGGTGGTGCAAAGCTCTACCTCAAGCGCGAGGACCTCAACCACCTCGGCGCTCACAAGGTCAACAACACCATCGGACAGATCCTGCTCGCCAAGCACATGGGCAAGAAAAAAATCATTGCCGAAACCGGTGCAGGTCAGCACGGCGTTGCAACTGCCGCTACCGCCGCCCTCATGGGTATGGAATGCACCATCTTTATGGGCGAAACCGACATCGAACGCCAGAAGCTCAACGTCTTCCGCATGGAAATGATGGGCGCCAAAGTCGTTCCCGCAATGAGCGGCCAGCGCACACTCAAAGAAGCCGTCGACGAAGCACTCGGCGCATGGGTTGCCGATGCTCAGAATACCTTCTACCTCCTCGGCTCCGCCGTTGGTCCGCACCCATACCCTGCCATGGTGCGCGACTTCCAGTCCGTTATCGGAAAAGAAGCCCGCAAGCAGATCCTCGAGCTTGAAGGAAAACTCCCCGACTACCTCCTCGCATGTGTCGGCGGTGGCTCCAACGCTATCGGCCTCTTCTACCCCTTTGTCGGCGACGAAGGCGTTCGCATGCAGGGCGTTGAACCCGCAGGCCGTGGCATGACCCCCGGTAACCATGCCGCATCTCTCTGCCTCGGCGAACCCGGCGTCCTCCACGGCTTCCGCTCCTACATGCTCAAAGACGAAAAAGGTGAAGCCGCCCCCGTCTACTCCATCTCTGCCGGCCTCGACTACCCCAGCGTTGGACCAGAGCACAGCTACCTTAAAGACGCAGGCCGCGCTGAGTATGTCGCCGCCTCCGACAAGGAAGCCGTTAACGCCTTCTTCACCCTCTCACGAGAAGAAGGTATTATCCCCGCTCTCGAGTCTTCCCACGCCCTCGCTCAGGGCCTGAAACTCGCTCCAACCCTCTCCAGCGACAAAATCATCATCGTTAACCTCTCCGGACGCGGTGACAAAGACGTCGCTCAGATTCAGCAGATGATGCAGGACGGCACTATCAGCCCAGAATAATTGTTCGTTTGTCTCTGCCTCTTATGGAAGCTGGCGGCCCTCGCATAGGGCCGCCTTTTTTTATGGAATATGGGAATTACGAGACTCCGTCTCGTGCTCTGCAAGGGGCGCCGCCCCTTGACCCTGCCCAAGGACGAGGCCCTTGGGAATCCCGCTATCGCTCAAAAAAGACGGCTGAATGGGATGAAAGCTTCGCTTTCCTCTCCATCAGCCGTCTTTTTTGAGCTAGTGGGCGTTTCCCTAGCACGTGTTCTTCTGCCTTTTTCTGCCGCACTTATTTTCTTTTTGAACGCAAGCGTTCAAAAAGAAAATGGTGGCAACACGCGAGAAAGAGAAAGAGGCTCTCGACGTTATGCCCAACAAGTTTGAATTTCATTCACGCGAAGCGTGAAACGAATTCAAACTCGATGAGGATACGTAAGGGAATCATTCCCTTGGGCGGGGGTTTGGGGGCGGCGCCCCCAATTTCCCCCACCCACCCATCCAGCCCTTACGGGCTGGGGCAGCGCCCCAATTCCCCCCAATCCATCCTGCCCTCAAAATCGTCAGAAGCATGCAATTTTACATAAGTGCAAATACTGTGCATGAACTTGTCGAGTGGGCGAAAATTCATTAGGCCGTTAAGCGAAGATGTAACCACCAATTTTGGCGAATTGAAACTGCCAAGGACTTCTCATCATGCCATATACAGCCGTCTTTCCGGGTCTTGCACTTGTTGTAGGGCTTATACTAGGCAGCTTCTATAATGTTTGCATACATAGGACGCTCACGGGCGAATCCGTTTATAATCCACCGAGGTCGAAGTGCCCTCACTGCGGGCATTTCCTTTCATGGTGGGAGAATATCCCACTTTTAAGTTACGCACTGCTCCTGGGCCGCTGCCGGAGCTGCCGCGAAAAAATCAGCTGGCGCTATCCGCTGGTCGAATTTTTGGGAGCGGCGAGTGCATTTGGTCTTGGCCTCAGCTACGGGCCAGACCCGGCATGGGCCGTGGCAATGGTCTTTACGGGCCTTGCGATAGTGGTTGGCTTCATCGCGCTAGCCCGCCAGCCAATGCCGAAGCGTCCTCTGTGGATAGCCCTTCCGGGGGCGCTTGTGCTTGGGCCACTTGTCATGGGGCTTCCCCTGACCTCCAGCCTCGCTGGTGCAGGCCTTGGAGTGGGCATACTGGGCATAGTTAAACTGCTGGTGCTGCGCCTGAACTCTGCAAAAAACTTTGGAATTGGCGAAATTCTGCTTGCGGGGATGTCGGGGGCACTGTGCGGAATAGAGGGACTGCCCATCGGGCTGGTGTCGGCGCTGCTGATACAGCTCTGTGCGGCAGGCTTCATGTTCCTGCAAAAAAAGAAAGAGCCGAACAAACTCAAAATACTGCTCGAACTCACAGGCCCAGCTCTATGCGCCGGCCTTGTCCTTGCGCTTATTTTTGGTCCGATGGCCGCGAGCGTGAATGTTTTGACGTCGATGCAAATCCCCATATTCCACTAGCCGCCATACTCATGAAACGAAAAGACCCCGACCAGCAATGCTGGCCGGGGCTTTCTCATAGGGACGTATCTGAAACCGTTCTTGTGGCTAGCGAGTCGTCCAGCGGCTCATGAATTCCGCTGGCGTTCCTCCCTCCTCAAGATGCGTAATGAGGGCGCTACCAAACACGACGGCGTCGAGTTCGGAGGCGAATTCCTTCAGCTGCTCGGGGTGAGAGATACCAAAGCCAAGGGCCACAGGGAAATTAAAGGTCTTGCGAGCCTGAGCAAGCTTGGTCGTAATGCTGGCCGAGATTGCAGCCCGCTCACCAGTAACACCCATCACGCTCACAACGTAGCAGAAGCCACCAAAATCTTTGGTGTACAGCTCCATACGCTCAAGCGATGTATTGAGACCAATCAAAGGCACAAGGCTAATGCCCGAGCCTTTGAGAGCCTCAAGAAATTCTCCAGCCTCTTCATAGGGGAGATCTGGAACAATGAATCCATTCACACCGACTTCGGCAGCATCTTTTGCGAGCTGCTCAAAGCCGTAATGGAAAAAGGGAGAGATGTAGCCCATGAGCACGATAGACGCATTCAGCTCCTTGCGATGCTCACGAAGGCCATCAATAATCCAGTGCAGAGTAATGCCGCAGGCGAGGCACTCCTGAGAGACACGCTCAACAGTCGGACCGTCTGCAACCGGATCAGAAAAAGGGACACCGATTTCAATAACGTCGGCACCAGCGGCGTCGAGTTCCCGAACGTACTCCCAGAACTTTTCCTTGCCGCCAAAGCCAGCAGGAAGATATGGGATAAGGGCTTTTCTGCCCGCGTCATTAGCCTTGCGAATGCTCTGTGTAAGCTGTGATTCCGCCATGATATTCTCCTTTCAACTCAGGCCGCACTAGGCCATGAAGCCTTTTTCGCCTTCAACTTCTTCGATGATTCCAAGATCCTTGTCGCCACGGCCAGAGAGATTCACGATAACGTGTTCGCCCTGTTCAAAGGCATCGCGGTTGTCCAGCACATAGGCCAGAGCATGCGAGGATTCGAGAGCAGGAATAATGCCCTCGCGACGGCACAGCGTGTGGAATGCATTCAGTGCGCGATCGTCTTTCACGCACACGTACTCGGCACGGCCAGACTTATCGAGGAAGGCATGCTGAGGGCCAACACCGGGGTAATCCAGCCCAGGAGCAACAGAGTGAGAAGGCTTCACCTGACCGTCTTCGGTCTGGAGCAGCATGCTCTTGGTGCCATGCAGCAGGCCAACACTGCCCTGCGTAATCGTGGCAGAGTTCACGCAGCCCTCTTCGCCCGTTCCAGCAGCTTCGACACCCACAAGGCGCACCTCGCGGTCATCAAGGAAAGCATTAAAGATACCAATGGCGTTTGAGCCACCGCCCACGCAGGCCACAATCGCATTCGGCAGAGTACCGAACTTCTCTACGCTCTGCTGGCGAGCTTCATGACCAATCACAGACTGGAAATCTCGCACCAGCTCAGGGAAAGGATGCGGGCCAACAGCGGAACCCAGGCAATAATGCGTGGTTTCCTGCTCAGCAATCCAGTAGCGGAGTGCCTCATTAATGGCGTCTTTCATGGTCTTGGAACCCGTCTCGACCGCCACGACCTTTGCCCCCAGCAGTTCCATACGGCGGACGTTATGCGCCTGACGGTGCACATCAAGTGCCCCCATGTACACAATGCACTTCATGCCCAGCATGGCCGCAGCTGTCGCCGTGGCAACACCATGCTGGCCAGCACCGGTTTCAGCTACCAGCGTTGTTTTGCCCATGTGTTTTGCCAGAAGCGCCTGCCCAACTGTGTTGTTGATCTTATGAGCACCTGTGTGGTTCAGGTCCTCACGCTTTAGCCACAGGTTAAAGCCCAGCTCCTTGGACAGGTTACGGCACAGGTACAGCGGCGTCTCGCGACCAACAAAGTCACGCATCAGCTCGGCGTAGTCTGTCAAAAAATTCCGCGAGCGAACAATCAGCTTCATCGCCTCTTCCAGCTCCTGAAGTGGAGGCATCAGAAGCTCCGGTACAAACTGACCACCAAAATCTCCAAAGTATCCCTTTTTCATGTTCTGTCTCCTCTAAATATTTCTCTGACCTCTGTCAGTTATGCACATATACGCTACAGGGGTCTCGCGTGGGTGGGTGTTTTATTGGGGCGCTGCCCCAAACCCTGCAAGGGGCGCCGCCCCTTGACCCCGCCCAAGGACGAGGCCCTTGGGAATCCCGCTTTCGCTGTATTGAACAGGTTGGTGGGATGAGAGCTTCGCTCTCCTCTCCCCCAACCTGTTCAATACAGCTAGTGGAGTTTTCCCGAACGCGTGTTCTTCTGCCTTTTTCTGCCGCACTTATTTTCTTTTTGAACGCGAGCGTTCAAAAAGAAAATGGTGGCGAACGCACGGGAAAGAGAAAAAAGCTCTCGACGTTATGCCCAACAAGTTTGAATTTCATTCACGCGAAGCGTGGAGGGAATTCAAACTCGATGAGGATACGTAAGGGAATCATTCCCTTACGCGGGGGTTTGGGGGCTGGCCCCCAATTTTCCCCACTCATCCAGCCTCGACTTTCCCTTATTCATCCAAAGCTCGAATAATGCTCAAAGCCTCATGAACTTTTGTAGGGTCCTTGCGGCCGGGGGCAGCTTCGAGACCGGAATTCAGATCGAGACCGGCGGGTCGAGCTTCTGCGAGAGCCTGCCCCAGATTTTGGGGCGAAAGCCCGCCAGCCAAAAGCCACGGAACCGGGCTTATGAGTCCTTGCAACTGGGAAAAATTCAAAGCGCGCCCGTGCCCGCCACCGATTGAGCCTGCGTCGAGCAAGGCATACCGCATCAAAGCTGAATACCGGGCGAGGTCCTGCTCAAGCGACTGCCGGGTAGAATGTGCTTCTGGCCGAAAAACGGGCATGACCCGCTCTGCACCAATACGAGCACAAAGCTCTTCGTCAAAATTCCCGGCAAGCTGGGCAATGTCGAGACGTGCTTTGTCCATGGTGCGCAAAATGTCTTCTGCACTCTGCCGGACGAAAACGCCAACCCGCAATACTCCTGAGGTCTGAATGCTGCGGGCCTGCGGCGGCTCAATGTTGCGAGGACTGGAGGGGTGAAAAATAAACCCAAGCATCTTCACACCATCCTGCTGACACAGGTCTGCACTGGCCTGACTGGTCATTCCGCAAATTTTGACGAGCATGAGCTATGCCCTCCGACCAGCTAAAAGCGTGCGAAGCGCTGCACCGGGATCGCCACCTTCCATAAGAGAGGTTCCAACAAGCACGGCGTCAAAGCCACAGTCAGCCATCTCGTCAATCTCTGAGCCATGAAAAATGCCACTGGCACTGATCCAAAACTCACCATCCTGCTTGCTCTGAGACAGCTCACGGGAGTTGTCGAGAGAGGTTGTCAGGGTCGCGAGATCACGGTTGTTGACCTGAATCACATGAGCACCGGCGCGACGGGCACGACTCAAATCCTCAGCATCAAAAACCTCGGTTACCGGAGTAAGGCCGTACTCCTCACACAGGGCGGCCAGATGTGCAAGCTGTTCCACCCGGAGCATGCGGGCGATGAGTAAGACCGCTGATGCAGGGCTGGCGGCCGTCTGCCGCACCTGGAGTTCGTGGAAGATGAAATCCTTTCGCAGCATGGGCAGACCACAACGCTCTGCCTTCTGCAAGAAGCTCATGCTCCCACGAAAATACTGCTGCTCAGTAAGAATGGATACAGCACCAGCTCCGGCCTCGGCGTAGGCACAGGCAACGTCATCAGCCCGCAGATGGGGCGCAATGTCGCCCCGACTGGGAGAGGCCCGCTTGTACTCAGCAATCACCGCGCCTGCTCCCTGCTGCCGCAGGGAATCCAAAAACGACCGCCGTGGGCCAGAAAGAGGAGCAGGAAAACAGCCTTCCTTCTGAAGCGTCTCAAGCAGTTCTATTTCGGGCTGCTTAGCCCGGACAAATTTATCCAGCATTGAGCACCTTCTCTGCAACGCCAGCACACAGGGCTTCACGAGCAGCGTCTATGCCCTGCGCAAGGCTCATTTCGTCTTCCAAAAGATACAGCGCCATACCTGCATTCAAAATAATCATGTCCTGCATGGCTGCCGGGCCGCCACCAGCAATCAGCTGCCGCAAAACATCAAGGGCCTCTTCCTTGCCAGAGACTGCAACGGCCTCTGGAGTATGCCGCCCAAGACCATAATCAGCAGCATCAAGAACATTTTCCTGAATCCATCCGTCACGCACATACACGATTTTGTTCTCGCCAAAAGTGGTCAACTCGTCATACCCGCCAGCACCGTGGACAACGGCTGCACGCTCAATGTTGGTACGGGCCAGAACCGAGGCCATGCGCACCATGAAATCGGGAGCAGGCACTCCAAGGAGCTGATGCGTGGGACGTGCCGGATTCAGGAGCGGTCCAAGCAGGTTGAACAGCGTCCGGCATCCAATCTCACGACGAATGGGAACGATGTTTTTGAAGGCCGGATGGTAGCCCGGAGCAAAGAGAAAAGCGAAATGGCACCGGTCCAGCTCTCCAGCGACGGCCTCTGGCTCTATGGTGAGAGGCAGGCCCATGCCTTCGAGAACATCCGCACTGCCACTCTTGCTGGAGACAGAACGGTTGCCATGCTTCACAACATCGTAGCCCATACCAGCAAGCAAAAATGCCACTGCTGTAGAGCAGTTAAAACTGGACTTGGCGTCACCACCAGTGCCACAGGTGTCAATACGCGGTCTCGTCAGGTTCGGCACCAGACGGGCCTGAGCAAGGGCAGCCTTGGCAGCGGAGGCAAGCTCCAGCGTGGTCTCGCCCTTGGTCTTGAGTCCCATCAAAAAAGAGCCTGCCTGAGCTGGGGTCATGGTTCCATCCATAAGACGGCTAAAGCTTTCTTCGGCAATGTCCTGTGGAAGGTCCTTGTGGTATGCGAGCATTTCCAGCACGTCAGCCATATGTAAATCTTTCATTGTTTTTCCCTATGCGATGCCGCGCAGGTCGCGCCTGCGCGTTGTGTTGCGATTATAAAATTCCCTCTGGGAAATGCGAAATCAGTTTTTCGCCTTCTGGAGTCAGCACGGATTCCGGATGAAACTGCACCCCATGCCACGGCCGGTCGGCGTAGCGCATGGCCATAACAGTTCCCCCAGCAGTCCGGGCTGTGACCTGAAGACGATTGCGAACATCTTCTGGCGCTCCATCCACATCAACAACAAGTGAATGATACCGACCAACCACGAGCGGGTTAGGAAGCTCTGCAAACAGCCCTTCACCATTGTGCTCAATGCTGGAGGTCTTGCCGTGCATGATGCGGTCTGCCCGCCTGATTTCGGCACCTGCAAAAGCGCCCAAAATCTGATGCCCGAGACAGACGCCCAAAACAGGAACCTCTGCCGGAAGGCGGCGCAGGAATTCAAGACAGTAGCCAGCATGACCGGGATGACTGGGACCGGGAGAAAGGCAGACAGCACTCAGGGTGCCAGACTCGGCCAGCTCAAGCACAGAGGCGTCGTCGTTTTTGCGCACTTCCGGATACTTCCCAAGACGCTGAAAAGCCTGCACCAGATTGAAGGTGAAGGAATCATAGTTATCAATCAGCAAGAACATCGCCGCCTCCATGTCCACGTACAATTTCGCCAAGAACCCGCGCCTTGTTTGCGCACTCTTCCCATTCTTTTTCCGGATCAGAATCAAACACGATTCCGGCCCCTGCCTGCCAGTTCAAACGGCCTTCGCGCACCCACATGCTCCGGATAGTAATGCCGGTATCCATGTTGATGGGACCATCGCCCAGCCCAAGCCAGCCAATGGCTCCGGCATAGGGTCCGCGCTTCTGCGGTTCCAGCTCAGAAATAATTTCCATTGCCCGAACCTTGGGGGCGCCAGATACCGTGCCCGCAGGAAATGCGGACCGCAGCACGTCCAGACCATCCAGTTTTTCGCGAAGCTCTGCGCTCACATAGGAGGTCAGATGCATCACGTGAGAAAAACGCTCAACCTGCATGAACTGGTCAACACTTACCGTTCCAGCCTTGGCAATGCGGCCGAGGTCGTTGCGGCCCAGATCAACCAGCATGACATGCTCGGCGCGTTCCTTGGGGTCCTGCAAAAGTTCCTGCTCAAGGGCCTTGTCCTCTGCCGTATTTTTGCCACGGCGGCGGGTTCCGGCAATGGGGCAGGTAGTCAGCTCACCTTCGCGGCAGCCCACCAAAAGCTCTGGAGAAGAGCCAAAGAGTTCAATGCCGGGCAAACGCATAAAGAACAGATATGGAGACGGATTGACCTGCCGCAAACGGCGATACAGGACAAAGGCATCTCCCTGAAACGGTGCGGAGAAACGGGTGGAAATAACCGTCTGAATGCACTCGCCTTCACGAATCAGCTCAATGGTCTTGCGCACAGAGTCCGTGTACTGGTCATGGTCAGGGTAGACCGTGACGTCGCCAATCTCTGGATTCACTGCGGAGCGAGACACCGCCTTCATGTCCACACTGGGGCGGACACCACGGGACAGCGTCAGCATGCAGAGACGGCTACGCACATGGTCAAACAGGGCAATGTTGCCGGGCAGGACCAGACAGGCTTCGGCATCCTTGGGCGGAAGCACTGTGGAGAGCTTAGGTTCAAACATGCCAGCCATGCCGTACCCAAAGTAGCCAACCAGTCCGCGCGTAATGGCCGGGAGATCCTTAAACTCATCCTGCGCATCAATGGTGATATTCTTCATGGCTTCGCGAACACCATCCACATAGGGCATTCCGTCCAGTTCGCGCAGTGGTTCAAAGCGCTGGTCGCGCACGCCGACATCCAAAAGACCCTTGCGGCAGGTCAGGCGAACGGCAAAGTTCCAGGCCACAATGCTGTAGCGGCCAAGGCGTCCGTCCACCTGTGCGCTTTCCAGCAAAATGCCCTGATTCTGCCCCACCAGCCCAAGATAGAGACTGATTGGTGTCTGTATGTCGGCAGGCATCCACTGCCCGTGCTGTTCAAGTCGAATCTGTTCCATAATTTCCTCCGCTGTCGCGGTCTGCCCATTCTGGGTGTTTCTGCTCCAAAAACTGGCGCTGAAAATTCGTGTATTAGCCTAACGTACTTTGAGGAGAAGCTCACGCCCAAGCAGGTTTCCAGCGGGTGCAGCACACAAAAAAAGCCACACCCCGGAAGGGTGCGGCTTTTGACTTGGCTTCTGACTGAACAAAAAAAGCTTACACTCCTCCCCCTTTATTATTGTCGCGCCACCACCAGTTAGCCCGCTCAGCAAGCAGTTCAATATCGCCACCAGCTGCAATATTCAGCATGGAGCGGAAAGACTTCACTGCGTCCTGAGTAAAGGGATTCTCTTCAATGAAACCAGCAAACAGCTCAGCATCCTGCGTGAGCATTTTGCGGGCCGCATTGAGGCGACGGGTAAAGGAAGGAGTAATAAAACGATCAAGCTCTGGCTTGTGTGCCAGAGCTGCAAAATAGGACACGGTTGTCACAAAATTCAGGCCCTGAATAGAGGCCATAGCCTGATCGTGTTCTTCGGCAGAACACATAAAGGCGCTAAAGCCCATAGCGAGAAAGAAGTCCAGAACCATATGGCTGGCGTTGTCATCACGGCCGGGAGTAATGGCCGTGCTCACTTCGCCCTCAGCGGGATTTGGTCCAAACAGGGGATGCGTTCCCACCACAGGACCATCATACAGCCGCATCATGGACTTCACAGGGTTCACCTTGACCGAGCAGACGTCTGCAAGAATCTGCGGAGCCTGCATCACGGATGCACACAGGGCAGAAACCTTACTCATGGCAGAGGCTGGAACAGCGAGCAGCACCAGGTCGACACCCTGAGCAGCTTCGGCAACAGATTCCGGTGTCAGGGGGCGGTCCACACCGCGCACCTCAAGACCGGCCTCTTGTGCGCGCTGCATAAAAAGGCGACCCATTTTTCCGGTGCTGCCAACAATCAGCACCCGCTGTATCTGTTTTTCTGCCGTCATTGTGGTCAGGAGTCCTTTATCTCACGTTTTCCCACATTTCCCAGAAGGTGGGAAATGATTTGGAAACACATTCAGGAGTATCAAACCGGGGCTGAATCCCTGCATTTTCCAGAATGGAAAGGCTCATGGGAATCCGGTGATCTCCGAAACTTTTCATATCGACCGGGCCGGGTGTCAGTGGGGCCGGGTCAATAATCAGGCCATCGTCTGTTGCCTGCACTTTGGCGCCAACTTTTGAAAGCTGACTGCGCATGGCTTCGATGCGGTCACATTCCTTGATGCGCAGATGCGCGGCTCCGCTAATGACAGTTCTGGAGCTGGCCTGTGCCGCGACAACAGCGACAGTCGGAACAATATCCGGACACGCAGCCATGTCAACCGTTACACCGCGAAGTGCGCCATTTTTTGGCGGACCGACTTTCACGCCGTTCTCGCTCCAGCTCACTTCTGCGCCCATCTCTTCCAGAATGTCCAAGATAGCGCGGTCCCCCTGCAAGGAATCCTGACGCAGGCCACTCAGTTCGATAGCCCGTTTGCCAGTCGCACCAGCCGCAAGGAAGTAGGATGCGTTACTCCAGTCTCCTTCGACAGCGGCGTCGCGGGACTGGTAGCGTCCGGGCTTCACAACAAAGCGCGTTTTGCCGGGGACGGCGTGCGTAATGCTGCGCCAGTCGCAGGCAACAAAGTTGCCGTTCTCGTCGCATTCCTCGACCTCAACCGGAACCCCGAAATCTTCCATAATCTGGAGAGTCAGAGCGACGTAGGGCCAGGACACGACTTTTTCACCAGAAAGACCGAGACGAGTCGTCTCTGCACCACATGCGGCGGCCAAAAGCAATCCAGAAACATACTGGCTGCTCTCGCCTGCATCAACATTCACACTGCCACCGGAAACACCCGAAGTGGAGAGAACAAAAGGCGGAAACCCCTTTTGCCCTTCCCATACGAACACCGAGCCGAGATTTTCTAAGACTTGAGCAAGCGCGCCAATAGGACGCTCGTGCATGCGGGGTGCTCCGTGGATACGGAAGCTTCCCCTGCCTGCGGCAACAACACCCGTCATCAGGCGACAGGTGGTGCCGGATTCATGGACGTCCAAATCTGCCGGTTTGCTCTCTCCCCCTCGGGGTGTGCCGGACACGCCAGTCACCTCGACTGAACCATCGCTGTTGCGGACGATGGTGGCACCACAGGCCCGAAGGCAATCCATAGTGTGGTCAAGGTCGACGCTTTGGAGGACACCTGTCAGCCGAGATTTTCCTTCGGACAGAGCTGCTGCGATGACAGCCCGGTGCGACAGGGATTTGCTGGCAGGTGCGGCAATATGAATGAGATCATTCGCAGTGGTCATGATTCACCTCAAATATCTTACAGGAGACGCACGCCGTGGACCGAGCGGCCATTCATGGCCAGGTCCACACTGCGCGGGTTGTCAATCTTCCGTGAAGCTTCACGGATTTCCAGATCCACCAGACTTCCGTCACTTCCGTAACCGAGTACAACGCCGGGCTTGTCAAAATCACAGTTGCGCACCGGGGTACTGGACAGGGAGATTTTCAGGACGTCGTTTTGTGCATCGTAATTGACTTTCATCGGAATGATCCTCTTTTTTCAAAAAATATGTTTTATGGTTGCGGAGTCTCTGCTCCGTCTTCTGCTGACACATCCAGAGACGGGCCGGCCGGATAACTGCCAAGGACGCGCAGAGTCAGGCAATTTGCCTCGAGGTCTGCCATCACATCCCTGTACTCCTCGTGTTCAAGGTCGCATTCCAGATCGACAAAGAACACGTACTTCCACTTTTCGCCGCGCATGGGGCGCGACTCAAGTTTTTTCAGGTTAATGCCATGCCGGGTAAACGCATCCAGCATAGAGGACAAGGCACCTGATTTATCCGGCACCGTAAACAGAAGCGAGGTCTTGTCATTGGCAAGGCCTGTTTCTTTTCCTCGCCCGATCACCACAAAACGCGTCCAGTTGTCTGGCAGGTCTTCGATGCTACGCACCATGACATCAAGGTCAAAAAGCTGTGCGAGCTGAATGTGACCGATGGCGACGCCTTCGGGGTCGCTCATGGCCCGACGAGCTGCGGCCGCGGTGCTCTCGACAGGAACCAGTCCTGCGCTTGGCAGATTTGACCGGAGCCAGCGGGCACACTGGGCAAGGGGCTGCGGGTGCGAGTAGACCCGCTTGACCGATGCAAGGTCTTTGACCCTGCCCATCACGTTGTGGCTAATCTTGCAAAACAGTTCGCTCTGAATCCGCACTCCAAAGCGAAGGAACAGGTCAAGGCTCTGGCCGACTGTTCCGTGGAGGGAGTTTTCGAGCGGGACAATGCCCAGCCCGGATTCGCCAGAAGCAACGCTTCTGAAAACGCCCTCAATGTCGTTCTGGGGCAGGTAGTCTGCACAGTGCCCCAAAAATTCTACACCCGCGAAATAGGAGAAGGTCCCTTCCGGCCCCAGATAGGCCACGCGCTGTGGCCGCTGGAGCTTGCGGCTGGAGGAAAAAATTTCTCGATAGATGGCCCTGAGGTGTTGCTCTGGCAAGACATCGGTCTGTACCAGAAGGCGCTCCATGACCTGCATTTCCCGCTTTGGCTTAAAGATGCAGTCTCCTGCGCCCTTTTTGGTCTCCCCCACTTCGAGGGAGCACTTGGCTCTGCGGTTCAGCAGAGCCACCAGCTCACGGTCAATGGTATCAATTTCTTTCCGCAAATCGCCCAAGCGTTCTTCGCCGGACCAGTCGCTGCGATCGTCTCCCATCGTCTTAGCCTTCCTTAATTTCTTCCTGGATGCGCATACCGAAGTGACGGCCAGCGGCATCCGTTCGAACGAGAATTTCATCACCGGGTTTCAGATCAACGACTGAAACCGGGCTGCCATCGGGCCGAACCATCCGAATTGTTTCTGCATTCTGCAAAAAAATACGGCCTTCAGCTCCCGAGGTGGTTTTCGCACTCACAAGCAGCATCGGCCGTACTTCAACTTTGACACGTCCAACTGTAGCAACAGAAGTTTTTCCTGACGCGTCAACGATCAGCACCTGACTGCCTGAGGAGAGTTCCTCAAGGTAATTTGTCTTGTCACCGGGCATCACGGCGTAGGCGTGAACGGCTCCGGCGTTGACCCTGAATGGTCGTGCGGCCACGTATTCGTTCTTTTCGGTTTCGGCATGAACAAGAGCAGTGAACGCGCTGGAGTTACCAACGAGCATGCCCTGTCCTGACTTGAGGAGGCTCAGGGTATCCACACAAACGCGGTGCCCCAGTCCTGCGGGTTCAACGGCAGTGACCTTTGCGGTCTCAAGGTCAAGAATACCCTGAGAGAGCTTGAGTTCTGCGACAATCGGCTTCAGGTCTGCTGCGGCCTTGGGGGTCACAACAATGAAATCCACGCCGCGCTCAAGAATGCCAGCAGCGAGAATAGCGCGATCATAGGAGTCGACTTCCACGCCAAGACCTTCGCCCTGTGCGAGGAGGTTTTCGACGGGAATAACTTCCCATCCTTCCCTGAGGATAACAGACCGTTTTTTTGCCAGGGCATCAGCAGCTTTTTTCTCATCGTCCTTTGCCTTGAGGCTAAAGAAAGAGAAGCTGTCTGTGGGAAACACATCAACCTTGGCAAGATGCTTGACTTTGTCCGTATCCTTGGCGTCGACGATCACGCCATCAACACCGGATTCCAGCGCGAGGGTGACGAAATGCTTATCAAAGGGGATTGCTGATACAAAAATCTTTTTCATTGTTTTGGTCCCAAGGCCTAGCCCTGTTTAGTCGAGGTGTTCGCCCATGTTTTCCATAGCCTGATCCAGATCCCAGCCCTGATGCACAATCCCGTTCAGGGTCTTGAGCAGCAGAGAGACATTGGGGTGCTGGAAGACGTTACGGCCGATGGAAAGGCCAGCGCCGCCAGCCTGCACGCTGTCGTGGACCATGCTGAGCAGGTCGCGGGTGTTGTCCAGCTTTGGACCACCGGCAATCACGACAGGAATACAGCAGGATTCGACAACTTTTGCAAAACTGTCAATATCGCCAGTGTACGCGACTTTGACGACATCAGCGCCGAGTTCCATGCCAACGCGTGCACAGTGCTGTACTACAGTGGGGTCGTACTCGTTTTCGATTTTGGGTCCGCGGGCGTAGAGCATTGCCATAAGCGGCAGGCCCCAGTCGGCGGCTTTGCTCGCAACTTCGCCAAGTGCGCCAAGCATTTGGCCTTCGCACTCATCGCCAAGGTTCACGTGGACAGACACACCGTCTGCACCGAGACGAAGCGCGTCTTCCACGGTACCGACCAAGGTTTTTGCATTTGGGGTCGGGCTAAGCGAGGTGCTGGCAGAAAGGTGAACAATCAGGCCGAGGTCGCGACCAGCACCGCGGTGCGTGCAGCGGGCAAGGCCTTTGTGCATAAGCACAGCATTTGCGCCACCTTCTGCGATCTGGTTGACCGTCCCCTTGAGGTCAACGAGTCCGTAAATCGGGCCGACAGTCACACCGTGGTCCATGGGAACGATGATAGTCCGGCCGGTATTCCGGTTGAAAATTCTTTCTGAGCGAATGGTTTTGCCAAGCATCATTTTTTTGGTCTCCCTAAGTTTTCCATCGGCAGGATACCAGCCACAGCCCAAAAAAGATAAAAAAAAGGGCCGCAAGCGTGATACCTGCGGCCCAATGGAATATCTGGTTGTGTAAGCGTTACAGAACCTTCACCCTTTGACCACAGGTGCCCATAAAGTACATAAAGTACAGCCAGAAATACATCAGGCTGAACATAGTAAAACGGGTGGTGTGGGTAAGGGTGTTAATCTTCTGCATGGCAATGCAGTTACGCTGACTCGGAGAGTCCTGTCAAGCGCTTTTCTGAATAAAGGTCCATACGCCAGCATTTTTTTGAATCGCCCATTACAAGTAATAATAGAGCGATTTCATGACAGCCTGACTAATGAAGATAAGAAGGACTGCAAATCAGCATTGGTCCACCATCACAACGTCACAAAACAGAACCCCTGCGATCTTTTTTTCACCCACCGGATTCATATTGCAGAGAGAACAGGCCAATATTTTGGCTTTTGGCCGCACACTACAGCCATTATAATGGGGAATGCTCCAGTGCTCTTCCGGGAAGATTTTCTTTAAGTGGCTCCACGCCTCTCTTCATGCGTATTCACATTAATGTCAATTTATGAAGAGCTTTTTCATACGAAGCATCTTTCGGCACATTTTTTCTCATTTTATTTTTGAAGCGCACAAGGGAGCGTCCCTGGCAAGCAAAATCACCTGTAAATAAAGGCTTGAATGGAATTTTTATCAGGGAAACGAACACGGCATAAACAGGAGTGAACGGATTCAGCAGCATGCTCACCTCTCCGTCCCACCACTCTTTTTATTTTCTTAATTTCACAATTATGTCCATTTATGCATGTTTTAATTTATCACTTTTTGTAAAAATATCACTTTTAAATCTCCGTTTCCTCCACCAAAAAACAACACCCTCCACGCATCTCCCACCTTTTCAGCACCTTATATCTTTTGGCACAATCACTGCTCTATTCCTCCCAGATTCCGCAACACGCACTTTACTGCGTCGCATTTTTTTCATTGCGCACGAGGAGGTTTCGCACAATGTCTTTCAAATTTTACTTTTCCTGGTCAGGCGCCCTGAGACTCTGTCTCTCCGCCCTCAGCATCGTCGCCGCGTCGCCGCTGCTCGCTCTCGCAGCAGATGACGCCCCTATGCTCTCGCAGGCAAACGCTAACATCCTGTGGACCTTGCTCGCCGCTATCCTTGTTATGTTTATGCAGGCTGGATTTACGCTCGTCGAAACAGGCTTCACCCGCGCAAAAAACGCCGGGAACATCATCATGAAGAACCTGCTCGACTTCTCCGCTGGCTCCGTCGCCTTCTTCCTCTTTGGCTTTGCCCTCATGTTCGGCAACTCCATTGGCGGCTTCATCGGCTTGAGCGGCTTCGCCCTCAGCGACATCACTCCCACGTCCCCCGACGCCATGTGGACCCTCACCTTCTGGTTCTTCCAGAGTGTCTTTGCAGCGACCTCCGCCACCATCGTTTCTGGCGCCGTTGCTGAACGGACTAAATTTAACGCCTACATCATTATCAGCCTCCTCGTTACTGGTCTCATCTATCCCGTTTTCGGCCACTGGGCATGGGGCGGACTTTGGGGCGGCTCCGGCGGCTGGCTCGAATCCCTCGGATTCATCGACTTCGCAGGCTCCACCGTCGTTCACTCCGTTGGCGGATGGGTCGCCCTTGCTGGCGCTATCGCCGTCGGACCCCGCATCGGCAAATACTCCGATGACGGCGAAGCTCACGCCATCCCCGGCCACAATCTCCCCCTCGGCGCCCTCGGTGTCTTCATTCTCTGGTTTGGCTGGTTCGGCTTTAACCCCGGCTCCACCACAACCGCCGACGGAACCATTGGCTACATTGCCGTGAACACCTCCCTCGGTGGCGCTGCCGGCGCCCTTGGCGCCATGATCTTCGCCTGGAAAAAGTTCGGAACGCCCGACACATCCATGACGCTTAACGGCGTTCTCGCTGGCCTCGTCGCCGTCACTGCCGGATGTTACGAGTTCTCTCCCCTCGGCTCACTTGTCACTGGATTCCTCGCCGGTATCCTTGTCGTTATCTCCATCGTCGTCATCGACACCAAGCTTCGCATTGACGACCCCGTCGGCGCTGTCTCTGTCCATGGAGTCTGCGGCGCCTTCGGTACCCTCATGGTCGGTCTCCTTGCCGCCCCCGGGTATGGCAACGCCGTCGGGCTTCTCTACGGTGGCGGGCTCTCCGTCCTCGGCATTCAGGCTATCGGCGTTCTCGCTGCCTTCGCCTGGGCCTTCGGCATGGGCACCATCGCCTTCAGCTTTGTCAAAACCTTCTTCGGCCTGCGCGTCCACCCCGTCGAAGAGGTCAAAGGACTCGACGCCGCTGAACATGGCTCAGAAGCATACAACGGCTTCCAGATCTTCACGACTGAATAACCGAGGAGTACCCAATGAAACTTATCATCGCCTACATTCGGCCAGAGCGCCTCAATGATGTAAAACAGGCCCTGTTTGCTAAAAATATCTTCAGCATGACTGTTACCAACGTCCTCGGCTCCGGCCGCCAGAAAGGTTTTCACGAAACCTATCGCGGACTCCCCGTCGAAGTGAACCTCCTCAAAAAGGTCCGCCTCGAAATCGGCGTTAACGACGAATTCGAAGAAGCCGCACTCGACGCTATCTCAGACGGCGCCCGCACCGGCGCCGAAGGCGACGGCGTTATCTTCGTCCTCGACATCGCACGCTCGCTTCGCGTTCGCACCGGTGAAACCGACATCGACGCCGTTGCCGCTACTCGATCTTCCGCTGAAAACAACTAAAGCGGGCAGGTGGGGGGGGGTACGAGACTCCGTCTCGTGCTCTGCAAGGGGCGCCGGGCGGGCGGGGTGATTGGGACGCTGTCCCAAGCCCTGCAAGGGGCGCTGCCCCTTGACCCCGCCCAAGGACGAGGCCCTTGGGAATCCCAAGTTCGCCCGAAATAAAAGGGGGCCGAAATGTGATGAGAGCTACGCTCTCCTCTCCATTTCGGCCCCTTTTTTTCGGCCTAGTGGGCATTTCCCGAACGCGTGTTCTTTTACCTTTTTTCTGCCGCACTTATTTTCTTTTTGAACGCAAGCGTTCAAAAAGAAAATGGTGGCAACACACGGGAAAGAGAAAGAAGCTCTCGACGTTATTTTCATCAAGTTTGAATTCCATTCACGCGAAGCGTGGATGGAATTCAAACTCGCTGAGGATACGTAAGGGAATCATTCCCTTACGCGGGGGTTTGGGGGCTGGCCCCCAATTTTCTCCCACCATAACGCCCATTGACAACGTGGCTGAATTCTTTTTGATTGAGTCGGGAAGAAAGATATATTGCATAGGGAGGAGCGAACTCCCGACATGACCGCAAGGAGCGCGAAATGGGTCTAAAGGATACCGTACTGCCACAGATACCGAATTTTGAAGCATATACACCGGGGCTTGCTGTTGACGAAATCAGGGACAAATACGGCCTTGCAGATGTCATCAAGCTTGCGAGCAATGAGAATCCACTGGGCACGTCACCCGTAGTGCAAAGGGCGCTAACGCGTAACGCAGACATGGCATTCCGCTACGCGCAGGCGGGGACGCCAAAGCTAAACGCGGCGATTGCGAAAAAAATTGGTGTGCCGGAGCAGTGTGTTGTCACGGGCAATGGCTCGGACGAAATCATTGATTTGCTGGTGCGGGTAAAGGCCCGGCCGGGCGTGGATAATATTATCGCATTTGATCCATGCTTCTCCGTGTATAAATTGCAGGCGAAACTGTGCGGGGTTGAGTTCAGACAGACAAAGCTGAACAGTGATTTCAGCTTTGACTGGGACGCCCTGCTAAAGCTTGCGGATGAAAACACAGCCCTGTGCTTCGTGACGACGCCGGATAATCCCTCAGGGTACGCGCCGCGCGTTGAGGAGCTGGAAGCACTGGCAAAACGCCTGCCGGAGCAATGCCTCCTGGTCATCGACGAAGCATATATGGACTTTGTGGAAGATCAGGACGCCTACTCACTGCTGAGCCGCAGAGAAGAGTTCCCTAATATTGCATTCCTGCGTACATTCTCAAAAATGTACGGCCTTGCGGGGATGCGCCTTGGCTACGGTGTGCTGCCGGAATGGCTGGCGGACTACTGCCTGCGGGTCAAATTGCCGTTTTCGGTGAATATACTGGCAGAAATCGCAGGTATCGCGGCCTTGTCCGACACGACATTCGTGGAAGAGACGATGCGAGTGGTCACGACAGGGCGAGAGTACCTGACTGAGCAGCTCAAAAAAATGGGCTTTGTAGTCTGGCCTTCCAAGGCTAACTTTTTGCTGGTAGATATGCCAGCCGATGCGCCCTTTGGGGCGAAAGAGTTTGTAGAAAAAATGCTGCGATGCGGCATTATTCTGCGTCCTCTCGGGAGCTACAACTTACCGCGCTCGCTGCGCATTACTATTGGCAACGAGCGTGAAAATAACGTGTTCATAGAAACAGCGAGGGAGATTCTGGCGCATGGCTAAACCTGTGATTGTGACCTTGGACGGACCGGCTGGAGTTGGCAAAACAACACTGGCTCAGCGAGTGGCAAAAGAGCTTGGCATTGCCTACCTTGATACTGGTGCAATGTTCCGAACGACCGCACTGGAGCTGGGACATGATGCAGACAAACTGCCTGAGGGCGAAATGTCTGAACGCCTGAACACACTCCACTTCTCTCTTTCGCAAGAAGAGGGAGAGTCTGTCCTCCGGGTGAACAAGCGCAGAATTGGCAATGAAATCAGAACCGAAGAAGTGGGGATGATGGCCTCACGGGTAGCGGTTCTGCCGACAGTGCGGACATTCCTTCGCCGCTCACAGCAGAGGCTGGGGAGCGAGGTGTCTTTGCTCGCAGAGGGCAGAGACATGGGCACGACGGTTTTTCCTGAGGCAACGTGCAAAATTTTTCTGGATGCGAGCGCGGAAGTGCGGGCAAAACGGCGCTTCCTCCAGCTCCAGGAAATGGGACACGATGCAAATCTGAAAAAGCTGGCCCAGCAGATTCGGGAACGCGATGAACTGGACCGCAACCGAAAAGTAGCTCCGCTGCGTCCTGCCAAGGATGCTGTGGTGGTGGATAGCTCAGAAATGGGCATTGACGAAGTATTTCAGGCGATTCTTGCGGCAGTTCATGCTGCTGTTGAGAGCGAGTAAACAGGATGAATATGGCTGACGCACAGGTTTGGTTTGTGAGTGCAGGCCCGGGAGATCCGGAGCTGATTACGGTTAAGGGACGTCGATTCATTGAAGAAGCAGACTGCGTCATTTACGCAGGTTCTCTTGTCCCCCGTGAGCTGGTAGCCTGCGCAAAAGACGGCGCAGAGGTCTATGATTCTGCCCCAATGACGCTGGAAGAGACCCACGCAATCATTCGCGAGGCAGTAGCACAGGAAAAGAAAGTTGTGCGAGTGCACACGGGTGACGCTGGTCTTTACGGCGCAGTTCGCGAGCAGGCGCGTCTTTTGGACGCAGACGGCATCAGCTGGGCAGTGCTTCCCGGCGTAACGGCGGCATTTGCGGGCGCTGCGGCAGCTGGCATGTCCTTCACTGTTCCGGAAAACACCCAGTCACTCATCATTACCCGCCTTGAGGGCCGCACTCCGGTTCCTGAGCGCGAAAAGCTGCGCAAGCTGGCCTCACATGGCTGCTCTATGGCGATCTACCTGTCCTCTGGCAATCCAGAAGGCGTGCAGGAAGAATTGCAGGCAGGCGGCCTTGATGACGAGACACCAGTTGTTCTGGCCTACCGCGTTGGCTGGCCGCAGCAGACCATTGTGCGCTCCACGCTTGGCAAACTTGCTGCCACCGCACACGAAAACAATTTCACCCGCCAGACAGTCTTTTTGATTTTCCCGGGTGAGGATGGCGAAGACCACATTTCCAAACTCTACGACGAAGGCTTTAGCCACGGGTTCAGAGCCTAGAAGATACCGGGACCGTAGCCGGGGCAAAGCACACAGGAGGAGTTCAGATGGAAAAGCTGACCATTGAAACAGAGCGTCGCGAGTCGCTCGTCAATGTGACCCACCTTGTGCAGGCACTGGTCACGCGCAAGGGCTGGCAAAACGGAGCAGTCCTGCTCTGGAGTCCACACACAACGGCAGGCATCACGGTAAACGAAGCCGCTGATCCTGACGTGGTCCGCGACATAACGCGCCACATGCATAGCATGGTGCCGCAGCGGAGTGACTTTGAGCACGCAGAGGGCAACTCTGATGCGCACATCAAAACCAGCCTCTTTGGCCCCGGGCAAACCCTGATTGTTGCCAATGGCAAAATGCAGCTCGGAACGTGGCAGGGAGTTTTTTTCTGCGACTGGGACGGCCCACGCCGACGCTCCCTGTGGGTACAGTGGCTTCCCGGAGAATGAGTCTCGCCACTCCAAGAGAACAAAAAAGCGGCCCCTTCCAAATGGAGGGAGCCGCTTTATTTTTGTCAGCAAGACGCTATTCGTCGCGAAGTTCGCGAGTCATCAGCTCGGTCACCGCTTCACGCGGGTCCTTGTCTTCGTAGAGCACCTGATACAGCTGCTCAGTGATGGGCATACTCACGCCCTTTTGCTTGGCAAGGGTGTACACGGCTTCGGTGGTTTTCACACCTTCGGCCACAGAGCGCATCTCGTCGAGAATATCCACAAGCTTTCTGCCCTGCCCCAGTTTGAGCCCCACCTGACGGTTCCGGGAGGCGTCACCAGTACAGGTCAGCACCAGATCGCCAAGGCCGGAGAGTCCACGGAAGGTTGCCTTTCTGGCACCCATTTTTTCACCGAAGCGGCTCATTTCTTCAAGGCCACGGGTAATGAGTGCGGCACGGGCATTTGAACCAAAGTTCAGACCATCCGAAACACCTGCGGCAATAGCCATAATATTTTTGAGTGCGCCACCGAGTTCAACACCACGGTAATCCGTGTTTGTGTATACCCGAAAGCTCTCCGAGGAGAGAATTTCCTGAAGCTTTTTGCCCCGGCGCTCGCTAGAGCAGCCAAGGGTCACAGTTGTCGGAATATTCCGGCACACTTCACTCGCGAAAGAAGGTCCAGACAGCATAGCAAAACGCGGTTTCATGTCGGACAGCACGTCGTCCACGACTTCGGACATGGTTCTGAGCGTTTTCAGCTCAATGCCCTTGTTCGCACAAATGATCGTCGGCTTATGTGGAAAATGCGGACGGAACTGCTCCAGTGCGTGGCGGGTAAACTGCGTGGGGACAACCCACACAAATGCTTCGGCACCATCGCAGACCCGGGCCATATCAACAGAGGCGTGCAGACCTTCATCAAGCCGGATGCCCGGCAGGTACCACGAATTCTCGTGATCCTTGTTGATTTTGGCTGTCACACCGCTTTCTCTGGCCCAAATACAGGTTTCCAGTCCCTTTTGGGAAAAGACGTTGGCAAGGGCAGTGCCCCAAGCGCCAGCGCCAATAACGGCAATCTTCATATGGCGGCAGTCTCCTGTAGGGATGTCTTATATGCGAGCGCAGTTTTTGCGCATTCACTGCTTAAAGTCGATGCTACATATTCCGAAGGTGCTGGGCAAGCTCAGTTTCACGGCTTGCAAGGGGTGCTCCCCTTGAGTATCACTGTCGCGGAAGAACGTAAAAATTCCGATTCCACACCTACCAGACAGAGGAAAGAAATCTATGGCAGCTCGTAAGTTTACCGATACCCAGCGTCAGATTCTGCGCCGGATTCAGGGCGATTTGCCCGACAGCGCCACGCCGTTTGCCGACATCGCCGCAGAAGTTGGTGCCAGCGAGCAGGACGTGCTGGATCTTGTCCGAAGTCTCAAGGCCGATGGAGCAATTCGCCGCTTTGGGGCAACGCTTCGTCACCAAAAGGCTGGCTACGCTTTCAATGCCATGGTTGCATGGCACGTGGAAGATGCTACAAAGATCACCGAAACGGGCCACAAAATGGCCGACCGTCAGGAAATTTCCCACTGCTACCATCGCCCCGGAACCGAAGACTGGCCTTACAACATTTATACAATGATTCACGGCCAAAGCCCGGACGACTACAAGCGCGTCGTCAGCGAGCTGATTCAGGAAACAGGCGTGGAAAAATATGAAGTCCTTGAAAGTCTCAAGGAACTGAAAAAATCGTCCATGAAATATTTCTAGGACATTGCAATATCCTGCCGTCCAGCGGCTGCACTGCCGTGCACTCCCTCGCGCGGTACTCTGCATTTTTTATTGGAAGAGGGATGAGCAGAGTTCAGGAAATGCCCTGCATTTTCTGACTGGAGACTCCTTATGACGAGTTCTGAAAAACTTTTTGCGCAGGCAAAAGAGCTGATTCCGGGCGGCGTAAACAGCCCGGTCCGCGCCTGCCTGAGCGTTGGTGCTGACCCACTGTTCATTGAAAGCGCCTCCGGCTCCCACATCAAAACTGTCGACGGCACCGAGCTTCTGGACTTCATCATGTCCTGGGGACCAATGCTTCTGGGCTATGCCCAGCCCGACGTGAACAAGGCCGCCTGCGACGCCGCAGCAAAAGGCTCCAGCTTTGGCGCTCCCTGCGCTCTGGAAGTCGAAATGGCCCGTGCCGTTGTGGACGCTGTGCCGTCTATGGATATGGTTCGTATGGTAAGCTCCGGTACCGAAGCGACCATGAGCGCCCTGCGCCTTGCCCGTGGCTACACAGGCCGCAGCAAGGTTGTGAAGTTCGTCGGCAACTATCACGGCCACTCTGACAGCTTCCTCGCAAGCGCTGGTTCCGGTCTGGCAACCCTGTCCATTCCCGGTACTCCCGGCGTCCCCGAAGAAACCGTCAAGCACACCCTGCTTGCTCCATACAACGACCTCGCAGCTGTTCGCGAACTCTTCGCCAAGCATGGCGACGAGATCGCAGCCGTGATTGTTGAGCCTTGCGCTGGCAACATGGGCCTCGTGCTCCCCGCAGAAGGCTTCCTCGAAGGCCTTCGCGCTGTGACCACAGAATACGGCGCCCTTCTTATTTTTGACGAAGTCATCACTGGCTTCCGCGTTGCCTTTGGTGGCGCAGGCTCCCGCTTCGGCATTGAGCCTGACCTGACCACCCTCGGCAAAATCATTGGTGGCGGCTACCCTGTCGGTGCATACGGCGGCAAGCGTGAGGTCATGGACCACATCGCTCCTGTCGGCCCGGTCTATCAGGCTGGCACCCTCTCCGGTAACCCCGTCGCTATGGCCGCAGGTCTCAAAACTCTTGAGCTGCTCTCCAAGGCTGACTACGCCGGACTTGAGAAGCGTACAGCACAGCTCGTTGACGAACTGCGCGCCATCTTTGCCGAAAAATCCATTCCGGTCTGCATCAACACCATTGCATCCATCTTCACCCTGTTCTTCTCCGAGCAGCCCGTGACGAACTTTGCAAGCTCCCAGCAGGCAGACTGCGAGCGCTACTCCAGCTTCTACCGCCAGATGCGCGCCGCAGGCATTAACCTTGCCCCGTCTGGATTTGAATGCTCTTTCACTTCCTTTGCTCACACCGAAGAAGACTACGACAAGTTCCTCTCCGCTGTCCGCAAGGTTCAGTTCTAACTCGGAGTCCACATGACAGCACAGCTCCCCGATTCTTCTTGCACAGCCCAAACAGCGGTCTATGCCGTCACAGGGCAGGGGGCAGAGCTGGGACACCGTATTGCACGCAAACTGGGTGGTCAGCTTTTCGTTCCCGAACGGCTGGCCACCCGTTTTGATGCCAGCCCCATGTCTGGGCTTATGGCATGCGTTGCCCAGAATTTTTCCCGCTTTCAGCAGCATGTCTTTGTGACCGCTACCGGCATTGCCGTGCGCTCCATTGCTCCGCACCTGCGCAGCAAGCAGCACGACCCCGCTGTCGTCGCCCTTGACCAGCGCGGCCAGCACTGCATCAGCCTTGTCTCTGGCCACATCGGCGGTGCAAACGACCTCGCCACCACAATCGCCAGCATCACTGGCGGGCAGGCCGTCATCACCACCGCAACTGACACTGAACGCCTCCCCTCCCTTGATTCCCTTGCCCTTGAGCACGGGACCTCAATCAGGAATATTTCCGCGGTCAAGCACGTCAACGGCGCCCTTCTGGAGAGTCGCACCGTTGCTCTTTCTGACCCGGACAATCTGCTCGAGCTTCGGTCCCCGCGTGCCGCAGCACAGCCCTGGGCAAAACTTTTCAGGCATGTCTCGCAGCATGAAGCCCTGAATGCACAAGGCCCGGCCGTCATCGTCACCGTTCAGGCTCTCGAAACTCCCGAGCAGGTTCTCGTCCTTCACCCGCGCACTCTCGTCCTTGGGATGGGATGTCGGCGTGGAGTTCCGGCCGCAGATTTGCTGGCCCATGTCCACCGTGTGCTGGATGAACACGGACTGGCAGAACAATCACTTTTGGGCATGGCATCCATTACCGCCAAAAGTGATGAAGAAGGCCTTCTGGAATGTGCCAGAACCCTTCGCGTTCCCATTCATTTTTACAACCAAGAACAACTCTCCGCCGTGAGCGTGCCCAACCCATCAGAGCGCGTTCTGGAGCGGATGGGGGTCCCTAGCGTATGCGAAGCAGCAGCACTGATTCTCTCACAGGCTCCAAGCCTGCTTGTCCCGAAGACAAAAACATCGAACAGCACCCTTGCAGTGGCACAGGTTCCGTCACTGTCGTAGGTCTCGGCCCCGGCTCTTCCGAGCTTCTCGCCCCCCTCGCAGCTCAGGCCATTGAACGCTGCGACGTGCTCGTCGGTTATGGCACTTATATGGACCTCGTGCCCGATGCCCTCAAACAGGGAAAAGACCACATCGTCACCGGCATGAAAAAAGAACTCGACCGCGTGAATGCCGCTGTTGACGCTGCCTGCGAAGGCCGCGACACTGTCGTCATCTCCAGCGGTGACTCCGGCATTTATGGCATGTCTGGCCTCGTGCTCGAAGTCCTCGAAAAACGCGAGCTTCTCGACGACGTGACCCTCAACGTCATTCCCGGCATTCCAGCTCTCGCCGCTGGCGCAGCCCTGCTCGGCGCTCCGCTTATGCACGACTTTGCCGTTATCAGCATGTCTGACCTGCTCACACCCTGGGAACGCATTGAATCCCGCGTCTCCCACGCCGCAGCAGCAGACTTCTCTCTCGTTATTTACAACCCGCGCTCCAAGCGCCGTGACTGGCAGCTCCCAAAAGCCCTCGAGCTTGTCCGTGAGCACCGCTCACCAGAGACCCCCATCGGTATCGTCACCAGCGCATTCCGCGAAAAACAGCAGATTCAGGTCACCACCCTCGGCGAAGTTAAGCCCGAAGACATCGGTATGTTATCCATCGTCTTCATCGGCAACTCGCAGACCCGCAAGGTCGGAAACCGTATCTTGACCCCCCGCGGCTACGCAGACAAATACGCTATGGGGAAATAGCATGCTCCGCTCTTCGCAGGTTCTTTGTCTCGCCCTCTTCATCTTGTGTGCCCCCCTCTTGAGCTTCGCCCTCGAATCTCCAGCTGACGCACCTCATGAAAATGTCCGCGTGTCTCGACCAAAAGGCCTCTACGCCAAGATGCCTCGCGTCAAATTTCCGCACTCGGCTCACAAGCAACTCGCCTGCGATGCCTGTCATCACACTATTCACGAACTCCCGCAGACTATGCGATGCTCCAGCTCCGGCTGCCACGACATGGTCGCCCCACACTGCCCGAGAGAACTCCGCTCCGGACGGTATTTCAAAAACCCCTTCCACAAAGGACGCGCTTCCTGCAAAGGGTGCCACTCCTCCAGCTCCGCTCCCGTTCAGTGTCGTAGCTGTCACAAAAAATAGTGGAGAGGGACGAGGGGGGGGACGAGACTCCGTCTCGTGCTCTACAAGGGGCGCAGTTTTATTGGGGCGCTGCCCCAAACCCTGCAAGGGGCGCTGCCCCTTGACCCCGCCCAAGGACGAGGCCCTTGGGAATCCCAAGTTCGCCCGAAATAAAAGGGGGCCGGATGAGTGAAAGCCTTTGGCTTTCCCCTTCATCCGGCCCCCTTTTTTTCGGTCTAGTGGGCATTTCCCGAATGCGTGTTCTTTTGCCTTTTCTGCCGCACTTATTTTCTTTTTGAACGCAAGCGTTCAAAAAGAAAATGGTGGCAACTCGCAAAAGAGAAAGAGACTCTCGACGTTATGCCCAACAAGTTTGAATTCCATTCACGCGAAGCGTGGATGGAATTCAAACTCGATGAGGATACGTAAGGGAATCATTCCCTTACGCGGGGTCCGGGGCTGGCCCCGGTTCTCTCCCACCCGCCCATCCAGCACTAACGTGCTGGGGCAGGCCCCCAACTTTCCCCCGCCCACCCATGCAGCACCAACTTTTCCCCCTCCTGCCCATCCAGCACTAGCGCGCAGGGCAGTGCCCACAAAAAAAGCCCCCATAAAGGGGGCTTTGAGGAGCGCGAGAAAGCAGGAGTTTATTTACTCGTCGCCGGGGCGGACGGTAAGGACGGGGCAGAGAGAGCCTTTGACGACTTTTTCTGCGACGGAGCCGAAGAGAATGCGGTCAATGCCTTTTCGTCCGTGGGTGCCGATAATGATAAGGTCGGCAGAGTCGTCGAGGGCGGCCTGCAGGATTTCTTCTGCGGCGTAGCCGGTACCGACGCGTCCGGAGACGGTAAGTCCTTTAAAGTTCTTTTCGATGAAGTGGTCCATCGTGCTTTCAGCGCCGCTCACGATTTCACCGACAAAGTTTTCGATGCTTGAGGGCGGGACGTGAAAGCCAACATACTGGTTCAGAGAGGGGGCAATGTAGACGACTGTAATTTCAGCGTCGAATTTTTCTGCCATGAGCCGGGCGTATTCAGCAACGCGGGGGCTGTAGTCAGAGAAGTCGACTGCGCACAAAATCTTTTTAATCTGTCTCATAGAACTACCTCCATATGGGGCTAAGACCCAAAGGTCGCAACAGACCTATTTTTTCCCTGAAAGGTTTTGCTGTAAACTCGATTTAAAAGAACGTGGTCTAGTTTAAGAAGTACCCATATCGAGCCAATTCCACAAGAAAAATCTGACATACTGCGCGGATTTTCCCTATTTGGCGGCAAAAATAGAACGGGCGGGAAAAGAGTGACTGCTCAATTGCAGAGAGAAATCAGTCAAGAGGAAAAAAATGCCGCTTTTTGTGGTGAAAAAAAGGGACGTCCGTCAAAAATACCTGTAAACACGAGCTTGGCAGGCTTTTTGCTGGTTTTTCAGGCAGAGAGAAAAAATTTCTTGGATGAGGAGAGAACATGAAGATAAATCCTGAAAAAATACAGGGACTTCAAAACGAACAGTCGCAGAAACAGCGAGTGAATCAAAAAGACGACACTTTCGGCAAGCTTTTAAGCGGCGAGCTGGAGAAGAGTGGAAAGCCAGCACAAAGCGCAAGCCTTCCCAAGTCGCCAGTGTCTGGGCTTCTCCCCGGACAGATCCTTGCAATGCAGGAGTCGACACAGGTTGGAGCTGCTGGAGCACGGGGAAGCCAGCTCATGGACCAGCTCGACGGAGTGATGAACAACTGGGACAAATACACAGTTGATCTGAAATCCGAAAACACGAGTTTGCGCGAGGCAGACGGCACTCTCAAGGAAATTGAGAGCGACCTTGCTTCACTCCGCGAAAAATGGCCAAACCTTTCCACGGAAAACCCGGAAATGGGATCAATCGTGGATGAAGTTGAAATTCTGGCAGCCACAGAGCGGTTCAAGATGAACCGCGGAGACTACATGTAAAATGACGTGAGCGAACAGGCATGGACGCCTGGGGCGCACACGACAGACACGAAGCAAACAACACGGATGTTGAACATGCTTCGCACCATTTCGGGACCGGGGGCAGACGCTCTCGGTCCCGAAAAGTTTTTAGAGCGCGGCGAGTCGGGAGGAGAGACCGCGGAGAGCCTGCTCCACAGTCTGCTGCTTCACTTCGGAGCGCGAGCCACTAAAGTGAAAACAGTGTGCCGAAAGCTCACCGGCCACAGACCAGCCGATCCAGACCGTGCCAACGGGCTTCTGGGGGGAGCCGCCACCGGGTCCCGCAACGCCCGACACAGCCACAGCATGATCAACACCGAGCAGAGAGCAGGCACCGGCAGCCATAGCCCGAACAGTCTGCTCACTCACAGCGCCGTGCTGCTGCAAGGTTTCAGTGGGCACCTTGAGAAGGGCATTCTTTATCTCATTCGAATAGGCGACGAGCGCGCCAAGAAACCAGTCGGAACTTCCGGGGCAGTCAGTCAGCGTACTGGAGATCAGCCCACCAGTGCACGATTCGGCAGTTGCAATGTGCTCATTTCTGGCACATAAAAGTTTTCCAAGCGCCTGAATTTCATTGTGAAGCGAATTCATACAGTTCTCAGCTCCTTGTGGGGTCTGGAGTTTGCGTTACTACGGCGCATGCGGTACACCGCCGAGTGCAGAGTGAGCCAGAAGCGCCTTGCGGAGAATCCGGAGCGCGGGCACAATACTGCACAGAATCACGGCCATAGTCTCAGAATATTTATTGCGTCACCTCTCCCGGAGAGCCACATGGAACACGCCCACACAATGCACATCTCGGACATTCTTCAGCGACTCAAGAATGACCCGCCACAAGTCCTGCTGCTCGAAGGCGGCAGCACAGATGAGCGTATCGAAGCCGCACGCTTCTGGGCAAAGCTCAACAACTGCGAGAGCGGTTCTGCGTGTGGCCACTGCCCGGCCTGCATTCAGGTGGAAGAGGGAGCACATGCCGACGTCATAACGCTGGACGGCCGAGAAGGGAAAATCAAAATTGACACCATTCGCGAGCTGAAACCGCTGTTTGGCCAGTCCCCGCGCGGCAATGGCAAACGTGTTGTCATTTTTATTGAAGCGCAGGAACTGCTTGTGCCTTCTGCCAATGCCCTTCTCAAAACACTGGAAGAGCCATGCCCCGGCACCCTGTTTGTGCTGCTGGCGCCTCACCGCGAACGACTCCTGCCAACCCTTGTATCGCGGAGCTGGGTTCTCACCCTGCCGTGGCCCCACCACCCTCCTCTTTCCGAGGAAACCCTTGAGTGGCTGAAAAGCTTTGAAGCATTCTTGCAGACAGGCAAAGGCTGGTTCAAAAAAAGCAGTGCCAAGGGAGCAATGAACAAAGACATTGCATTACAGATAATACAGGGATGCCGCCGCGAGCTGGCTCTCCTGCTCTCTGGTCAGGATGCAGGCTCACTTGGACGCCTGCTTGCTGCACGCCTTGATCTCGCCCGCCTCAAAAAATTCGACTTGTCCATGAGTTATGCCGAAGACGCGTTAAACTTGCCCACCGCTGTAAATCCAAATTTGGTTATAGACTGGCTTGCGACACACTGCTTTGACCTCATGCATAGATAAATCTCTATAGGAACGAGTTGAGTGACCAGTTACACTCCCCCTTCTCAAGGCCTATAAGGTTGTGATATTTTGCACTGCAACTTCCTTGAGCTTACTGCTACATCATAAAGAAAAATCAAGCATGGTCGATATGAGAGACTAATCACAAAAATGTCCGCTGCTTGACACGATTGACCGTAAGCAATAGAGGAACCGTGTGAATACTTTATCTTTACCCTGAGGAGGTAAACGCGAGATGAAAAAGATTATTTCTCTTTGCGCTGTCTGTTTCGCTCTGGCGTGCTTTTGTGCACTGCCGGTTCTGAACGCAGCAGACGCACCTGCTGACGGTCTCAAGCTCAGCGCGACAAAAAAGCCTGTCGTGTTCAATCACTCCACGCATAAAAATGCAAAGTGTGAAGCCTGCCACCACAACTGGGACGGCAAGTCTGCAATCAAGAAGTGCTCCGACTCTGGTTGCCACGACAATCTGGACAAAAAGGCAAAGGGCAAGGACTCTTACTACAAGGCCATGCATTCCAAGAAAGCCAAGAATCCTCAGTCCTGCCTGAGCTGCCACAAGGCAGTTGCCAAGCAGCACAAGGGCGACAAGGCTCTCAAGAAAAAGCTGACTGGTTGCAAAAAGTCCGGCTGCCACGCATAATTGCGTAAGTCACGAGGGGGCCATCGTGGCCCCCTTTTTTTATGTTTTGCCCGCACGGGCGAAGAGGTACCCCATGGCACAGGAAAAAGGCACCCCAGATATTCTTGAACTGACTGACACCGATATTATTCAAAAAGGTTCGCTGACGGACAAAAACGCAGCGGAAGATTTTGACAGCAGCTTTGAGAAAGAGCTTGAAGACCTTTTTGCTGAAGACGGCGACTCCGACTCCGAAGAGGTTCAGGACATCGACCTCTCCGACCTTGGGGATGACTTTGGACTGGATGATGACGATCCAGTCACCAGCGACAGCTCTCGCCCTACTCCAGAGGAAACAGAAGAGCTGCTGGACGACCTCGGCGACATTGATTCTGGCGACGACATTGATTCCCTGCTTGGTGAAGTGGAACAGGGAGACATGAGCACCCCTGAGCCAGAGATGCACAGTGCTGCCCCGGCAGAAGACGACAGCTTTGGTGAGCTGGACGACCTGCTGGAAGAGGCGACACCGGCAGAAGACAATACCACAGATGATGATGACATTGATCTGAGTGGTCTGGATGACCTGCTGGACGATCTGGAAGGACACCCGGCAACGCGGGCAGCGGAAAGCGACAAGCCCCGCAACCAGGAGCCGCCAAGCCTTCCTGACGAAGACAAAATTTTTGAAGACGCTGCGGCCGATATGGACGCAGCAATGCCCGAGCTTGGCGACGACTTTGATGGTCTTGATGATGAGCTTGGGGACGACCTTGGTGGCGATGAGGATCTGCTGGACAACGAGCTGAATTCCCCACTGAGTTCTCCGGAAGCAGAAACGCTTGACGATGACCTCTTTGCCGAAGACAAGCCCGCAGCCACGCCTAATGCCGACTTTTTGGATGCAGCAGCTCCCGTTGCTGCCCCAGCTGCCGCCGCAGTCGCCTCTGCCGAAGCACTCCAGCCCCTAAATGAGGCGCAGGACAGCATGAAGGCAGAACTGAAAGAGCTGCGCCAGCGTCTTGAGGCCCACGAAGAGCGCCTTGAGGTGCTGGACGAAAGTAGCAGAAACATTGAGAGCAAGGCGCCATCATCTGAGCTGGACCGCCTGAATGCCCTGTACGCCGAGATGGAAAAACGTCTTGGTGGTGTGGAGCAGCTCATTGGCGAAAAGCTGGAAAAGACGCTTGATGAACGCTTTGCAACGCTGGAAAAGAGCATTGCAGACGCTCCTGCCCCGGAAGTCCCAGCCGAAATGCTGGAAGGACTCAAGGCAGAAATCAAAAGCGAACTTCTGGACGAGCTGGTCGGAACACTCAAGACGGCACTGCGCGAAGAAATCGACGACCTGCGCTCCGAGCTGGAGTCACAGCTTGCCGAAGCGCTCAAGGCCGAACTTCAGCCCGCACTTATCTCTGAGCTGGAAACGCAGCTCGAAACTGCTGTGCCTTCCGCAGCAGCCCGCATCATCCGCGAAGAGATTGCCGAGCTTGCCAAAAGCCTCAGCTAACACAGTATTGCAGTACAAAAGGCCCGCTATGCGGGCCTTTTTTTATGCTCACGCTCCATAAAAAACACACAAAACAAGATTCTTGTGTATCGCAATGCGCATGAATGCCCTGTCATGCACACGACGCAGATTCTTTCATCTGAAATCATTGTTCTTGCGGTGCATCACTACGATGCAGCGCCAAAGAAGCCAGCGCAAAACGCAGCGTATGACAACTCGACGCCACGTGCGCGACATGCTAAAAGGGCGCAAACAAAAAGGGATGGCCTTTCGGGTTATTCTTTTTCCCCGCCCGGTAGCTTTTGACCCGTGGTCTTATGGCGTTTCCCCCCGGGCGGGTTTTCAAACGCACTGCATAGCGCAGTACCCCAAGAGGAGGCTGTTATGGACAAGCTCCAGAAAAACGCCTTGCAGGTGACTAAAGAAATTGTGGTCAAGTTTATCGAAACAGGTCGCATATCCCCCACGAATTTCTCGGAATACTTCTCCAAGATTTACGACGAGGTTCTGGCGACGATTTCTCCTGACGACAACGCCCATGACGAGGGCTAAAACGCACGGCACCACATCATGCAACAACCCGACCCATCTCACCACGCCGGACGTGTGGCAGGCATGTTCGGACGCATCGCTGGCTGGTATGACTTTCTGAATCACTTTCTGAGCCTTGGGCAGGACATTTACTGGCGTCACCGACTGGTGCGCATGCTCCGCCCCGGACCAACAGGTCGCGTTCTGGACCTCGCAGCAGGCACTCTTGATGTCTCGCTGGAGATCAAGCGCCAGTTCCCCAAAAGCAAAGTGCTGTCTCTGGATTTCACTGAAGCCATGCTTCAGAAGGGACAGACCAAGCTCAAAACCGACTCCGGCAGAGACATTCAGCCCGTTCTGGCTGATGGACGTACCCTGCCGCTCCCCACGGCCTGCGTGGATAATGTGACCATTGCCTTTGGCATTCGAAACATTCGCCCCCGCATGGACGCATACCGGGAAATGTACCGCGTTCTGGTCCCTGGCGGACGCATGTGCATCCTCGAATTTGGGTCGGGCCAGAACAAAATCTGGAAAGGCCTGTACAACGTCTATCTGGACAAGATTCTGCCCTCGCTCGGCAAAATTTTCTCCGGAGACAAAGACGCCTACACCTACCTTGCAGAGACCATTGATGGCTTCCCTGTTGCCAGCGAACTGGTTTCAGAAATCACCGAAGCAGGCTTTGAACGAGTGTTCTACGTTCCCCTGCTCTCGGGCATCGTCAACATTCATGTTGCCGAAAAAAGCATCAATGCAGAAATCCCTGTGGATGAAGAGACTCCAGAAGAGCCTTTCAGCACAGAGGACATAGAGCTGGCATCTGAGGGACTCGCTGCCGGACTTGCGGCCTATGAGAAGGCCATTGAGCAGGACACACCTAAGAAGACCGCAGCAAAAAAGAAAGCTCCGGCCAAAAAGGCAGCACCAAAGCCCAAAAAGCCTGCCGCTAAAAAAGCTGCGCCCAAGAAAAAAGCCAGCTCAACAGCCAAGAGCAGCACGGCCAAAAAAAACGCCGTAAAGAAAAGCTCTGCGGCCAAGTCCGAAAAAAAGGGCGAAGCCAAGCCAGCCAAAAAGAGCACCGCGAAAAAAAAGACGACCGCAAAAGCCTCGTCCAGCACGTCTGCCAAAAGCACCGCAAAAAAAACTGCGGCCAAAAAGACGAGCAAAAAAGCGGCAACAAAAAAGGCCACAGCATCCAAGCAAGAAAAAAAGCTTGAACCTGCGGCCAAAACGGACAAGAAATCAGGCGGAGCAGCAAAGAAAAAGACTGCTGCCCAGACAAAAAAGACCACAGCAGTAAAGAAAACTGCTACAAAGAAATAAACGTTTGAAAGCGGTTATGTCCGCACAAGCCAGACAACGAGCAGGCCGATAAGCGCGGTCATCAGCCCCATGATACGAATTTCTGCTGATGACCGCTCGGCCATCATTTTGAACAGACTCGGGAGCTTTGGTGCGGCAAGGGCGTAGAACACGCCTTCCATAACAAGGGCCAGCCCCATTGCAGTCAAAAAAAGTTTCCAGTCAATATGCATGTCTTGTGTGTACATGGAGCACTGCGGCGCTGTCCACTGTCCCCCGCCGATTTCACTACAGGAGTTTCGTCGGATGACGACCTTTGAAGAACTGAAAAGCAAAAAAACGCCTCTGGCCGTTGTTGGCCTTGGCTATGTCGGCCTGCCTCTGGCCGTTGCCCTTGCAGAACACTTTTCTGTCATCGGCTTTGATATTTCTGACCAGCGCGTCAAAGAACTGAGCGAAGGCATCGAGCGCACTGGCGAAGTTGAACCTGAGCGCCTCAAGGCCGCTCCGGTCGAGTTCACCAGCGACCCCAAAGACCTGTCCCGCGCCGGGCTGGTCATTGTTGCCGTTCCCACCCCCATTGACGCCAACCGTCGTCCCGAAATCCGTCCAGTTACAGGCGCAACCCGCACCGTTGGACAGAACATGTCCAAGGGCACTGTGGTTGTCTACGAATCCACGGTCTACCCCGGCCTCACCGAAGAAATCTGTGTTCCCATTCTGGAGCAGGAATCCGGCATGGAATACGGTACGGACTTCTTTGTGGGTTACTCCCCGGAGCGCATCAACCCCGGCGACAAGGTTCATACCCTTGAAAGCATCATCAAGGTCGTTGCAGGACAGGACGAGGCCACAGCTGACCTGCTGTGCAAGGTCTACGCCTCCGTGGTCAAGGCTGGCGTGCACCGCGCCTCCAGCATCCGGGTTGCCGAGGCCGCAAAGGTCATCGAAAACACTCAGCGCGACCTGAACATCGCCCTGATGAACGAGCTGGCACATATTTTTGACCGCATGGACATCGACACTCTGGAAGTGCTCGAAGCTGCGGGCACCAAGTGGAACTTCCTGAACTTCCGTCCCGGTCTGGTCGGTGGTCACTGCATTGGCGTTGACCCCTATTACCTGACCTTCAAGGCCGAAGAAATGGGTTTCCACCCTCAGGTCATCCTTGCGGGCCGCAACATCAACGACCACATGGGCAAATGGGTTGCAGAAAAACTCATCAAAAAGCTCATCGCCGAAGGCTGCCTTATCAAGGGCGCCCGCATCGGCGTTCTTGGCCTGACCTTTAAGGAAAACGTTCCAGACCTGCGCAACACCAAAGTCGTGGACATCATCCATGAACTGAAAGAATACGGCACAGAAATTCTGGTTCATGACCCGCTGGCCGACAAGGCCGAAGCCGTGCACGAATACGGCCTGACCCTGTCTGAACTGAGCGAGTTCAAAGACCTTGATGGACTCATTCTCGCAGTCTCTCACGAAGACTACAAAAAGCTGGACAGCAAGGACCTCGCTGCATGTTTCCGCAATCCGGAACACGGCGTGTTCTTTGACCTCAAAGGTATTCGGGACAAGGAAGACATCAACGCCGCCGGTCTGAAGTACTGGCGCATCTAGGAGACAGGACGCGGCATGAGTGAAACAGTAGCTCGCATTGACTGCACAGGGGACTGCTGAAGCGGATACCGGGAGATGAGTTTGCATCTCCGCGACATGCGCAAAGGCCAGCTCCTTGAAGTCTTCTGCCCCCACGAGGGGCGGGCCAAAATCGACATCATTATCCGGCACTATGCCGCCCATGTGATTTCGACAGAGCGTCTGCCCTCTGCCGCGTACAGAGTTCTTCTGGAAAAGGACTAAACATGCTGCTTTGTGTTTTTGCGACGGACAAGGAATGCGCAGCCGCGCTCCCGGAAATGCACACTGTTCCTGCTCAGGGGCAGTGGCTTCCTCATGTTCGGGCAAACCACGAACTCACCGTCCTTATCACTGGCGTAGGGCCGCTCAATGCAGCCATGCACCTTGGGCGCTGCCTTGCCACGCTTGGCGACCGCCCGGCAGGCGTCATTAACTGCGGCCTTGCCGGTGCCTTTGACACCACCAGCCACCGTCTCGGGAGCCTCTGCATTGCCGCAGAGGAAATCAATCCCGAATACGGGCTGTACACACCAGACGGACTCGTCCCGGACGGACTCGGCTTTGCCCAGTATGAGCAGGATGAACAGCGCGTCTTTGATCGCATTCAGCTTGAGCCATACACGGCAGCCACCGCAATGGGGCTTTCCCTTCCGCAAGGCTGGCCACTCTGCCCCATGCTCTCGGTCGCAGGGGTCAGCGGAACAGCAGAACGTGCGCAGGAAATGCAAACCCGCTACCCGCACGCCATGCTGGAAAACATGGAAGGTTTTGCCCTTGCCCTGTCCTGCCTGCACGAGTCCATTCCGTTTTTAGAACTGCGGAGTGTCTCCAACAAAATCGGCTCCAGAGAAAAAGCCGACTGGAACATCGTGGCAGGCTTTTCCGCTCTTGGGCGGGCCATGACCATGCTTTTGGAGGCCTAGACCAGACCATCCAGACGCCCCATTTCGGAGCAGGTGTCGGATGCACGTCGTGTTTGACATTCTGGTGGGAAGGTCCAAACTAACGCAGAAGCTCCCCGCCCACTGCGGGCAACCACAGGCAGACATATTCTGCCAGATATTTTATTGGGAACGACCATGAATACCGAACCATTAACTGTCGCAATTTCTCCCTGTCCTAATGACTCTTTCATCTTTGCAGCGTGGGTCCTTGGCCGCGTTCAGGAACACCTCTCCCGCCCGGTGCGTTTTGCATGGGCAGACGTGGAAGAACTGAACCAGTCCGCCGCGCGCGGCGAATATGATGTCGTCAAGCTGTCCTCTGCGGCAGCCCTGACCCTGACTGACAGCTACGAGATTCTCCCGGCTGGAGCCGCCTTTGGCAAAGGTGCAGGCCCCAAGCTCATCACCCGTCCAGACTCTCCCAAGGAACTCAAAACCATTGCAGTTCCCGGTCTTGGCACCACGGCATTCACGGTTTTGTGCGCAGCGCTTCCCAATGGCTTTACCCCGGTCCCCATGCTTTTTTCTGACATCGTCAAAGCCGTGCAGGACAAAAAAGTCGATGCAGGTCTGGTGATTCATGAAACCGCGCTGGTCTATGCCCGCTATGGTCTGGAACTGCGTATGGACCTTGGAGCATGGTGGAAGGAACAGGGCGAAGTCGCCCCAATTCCACTGGGCGTTATTGCCGCCAAAAAATCACTGCCACAGGAAGAACGGGACGCGGTTATCACGACCATTCGTGAAAGCATCCGCTTTGCGCAGGACCACAGGGAAGACGTGTGGCCTCTCATCACAACCCTTGCCCAAGAGCTTGACGACGAGACTCTTGAGCGCCACATAGTCGCATATGTGGATGAACTGAGCTATGACATGGGACAGGCCGGACGCTCTGCACTCAAGAGACTTTCCGAGCTGGCATCCCGCACCGCAGCCGCACACGCAGCGGACGCATAAGCATTACAGCCTCGCCCCGAGAGAAGGGAACTTGAATCATTATGCAGAAGATCATCGCAGAATACCTTGGGCATGAACTGCCTCGTATCAACGCTTTTTTGAAAGACGAAACCGACAAGCTGGATTCCAGCGTCCGTCCGCCCATCCAGCATGTGCTTGCCGCAGGTGGCAAACGGCTTCGTCCTCTTTTGACCCTGCTGGCAGCCCGCGCCCTTGGTGCAAAAAACGACGCTGCCCTGCCGCTGGCATGTTCTCTGGAGTTTCTCCATTCTGCCACCCTGCTGCATGACGATATTCTTGATGAAGCAGACCTGCGCCGTGGCCGTCAGAGCGCACATATCATTTATGGCCGCTCCGAAACCATCCTTGCGGGCGATGTGCTGCTTGCACTGGCCAACCGCCTTGTGGCTGGCTATGGCGAACCTCGCCTGACGGACATTCTATCCGAGGCCATCATGCGCACCGCAACTGGTGAAGTAAAAGAAATCGCCAATGTTCGGAACACCGAGCTGAGCAACGAGGATTACCTCGACATCATCACGGGCAAAACCGCCTACCTTTTTCAGGCAGCCTGTGAGTGTGGTGCCATTATTGCGGGTTGTCCCAAAGAGGTTGAAGACGCCGCCCACAACTATGGTCTCTACCTCGGCATCGCCTTCCAGCTCGTTGATGATGCACTGGACTACGTGTCGCCCTCTGACGTCTCAGGAAAGCCCTCTGGTGGCGACCTGCGCGAAGGCAAGCTGACCCTGCCGCTCATTGGCTACTTTGCCCAGCTTGAGCCAGCCCGCCGCGAAGAACTGGAAGACAAGTTCCGCCAGAACCTGCTCTCCGAAAAAGAAACCGCCGACATTCTGCACGAGATCACCGCCCTCAATCTGCCGCAACAGACTCGCGAGGCAGCTCGCAGCTACGTTGATCAGGCGCGTGAAGCTCTCAAAAAGTTCCCGGATACTCCAGAACGCGAAGTCCTCGACTCCATTCTGGACTTTGTTTTGTCTCGCGAAAAATAAACGCAAGAATCAGGAGCCATGTCGAACGTACTGAAGACGGTCTTTCCATCAGCGCGTCAAAGTCTGGACTGCTCCTTTCCGCCGGTCATGAGCCAGCTCCTCGCCGAGCTGGTCCGGCCCGAACCGAGCTTTGAAGATATTGCCCGAATCATTCGCCTTGATCCGGCAATCACCGCTGCTGTGCTGAGCCTTGTCAACTCGCCATTCTACAGCCAGCACGGAGAAATTCAGGATCTCAAGCGGGCCGCAGTCGTCCTTGGCACTCGTGAGATTCTCAAACTGGCTCTTTCCGTGTCCTTTCTTTCCAGTCGGAAGAGCATGTCTCCCCGACTGGGGAACGCGCCATATGCCAACTGGCGCATGGCAGTCTGGGCCGCTATTGCCGCAGAACTCATTGCCGAAAAAATTGCTCCCAAGGTCAAAGAGCAGGCATACATCTGCGCCCTGCTCAAAGATATTTCACTCCTTGTCTTGGCCAACTGCGATCAGGCACTGCCAAGCCCGGAAAAAAACAAAGACCTTCCCCTGTGCTCACTTCGGCACGGTCAGCTTGAACGCGAACAGAGCGAATGGGGCGTCACACATGCCCAGCTTTCCCTTGAGATGCTGGAGCTTTGGGGAGTCTCAGATCTCAGCCGGGACTGCATCCAGCTGCACCATAATCTGGAGCAGGTGGAGGAACTTCCGGCATTGACTCAGGCCGTAATTTTTGCCACGGCATGGGCGGAACACATAAGTGATGCGCAGCACGCGTATCCGCCAGCCGCACTTTTGACTCTTCGGGAGCGGGCAAAACACTGCCTCGAACTTACCGAAGAGGACTGGCAAAACCTTGAAGACCGGTGCATAGAGCGTTTTCGCTCAATGCTCTCTGCCATTGGACTTGAGGAATTGCATCCTGCGGACCGGCTCTATGAGCACTCCGTTCAGACCTTTAAGGATTTTCACATCCAAGGCTCTGAAATTAGCGCTGCACAGGGTGGGCTTTTGACCATAGCTCAGATCATGGGCCGCCACCTGCGCTGGAATTTTGCCATAGAAAACTGGGAACTTGCGCTGTATGACAAATCGCAGCATTCCTGGGCCTTGTTCCGCTACACCGCTGAACGCGGTGCAGAACACATTGCAAGCACCACAAAGCCTTCCCTGCTTCCGTGGTCAGCACAGGGGGCAGCGCACCTGCTTCGCTCCCAGTCCCAGACATGGGGAAGCCTGCGCCTTTCTGAGCAGTCCTTGCCCAAGAGAGGCCGCCACGAGCTGTCACTCTATGTCTGGTTTGCGGCCGAGGCTCTTCACGAGTATGCCGCGCATCAGGCCACGCTTGTCCGCAAGGCCAGCACCTTTGAGGGGCTGCCCGTCAGCGTTGCCGTTCTCGACAAAACAGGCCACGTTCAGGACACGAATGATGCCCTGCGTTCGCTTCTGTCACTGAACACAACACCAAGAGGTGCCTCGCTCGGTGATCTGTTGCACAGCCTCAACCCCGCGCCTTTTGGTTCGCGCTGGACAAACTTCCTTGCCGACCGCTCTCGCAAGGACATGAGCACGCTTCTCTGCTGCTCACCAGACAAGAACTCAGCGCAGTGCCTGCACATTTCAGCTCACAAGCAGGACGAGGGGAAACTGAGCCTCATTATTGAGGACAATGTCGAGCTTTCAGAAATTGAGCTTCAGGCTCTGAGCCACGGCGAATTTCTGGAACAGATTATCGATTCCATGCAGGAGCTGGTTCTTGTCCTTTCCGAAGACGGAACCATTACTTTTGCCTCAAAGAGGTGGAACACTCCACTTTTTGACCTGAATTTTTTTGAAATCGCTCGCCCCGTTCACGACTCGGGACATCACTGGGGACCTGCCATGCTGGCTTCGCTCCGTCAGCCTGTTGAAGTTCTCTTCCACCCTACAGGTGATGCTCCACTCTCTTTGGAGTTTGTCGTGTCGGAACTCGCTTCTTCCGCTCAGAAGCAGAAAAAATATCTTCTTGTTGGTCGCGACCTCACGCAGATCCGCCGTCTGGAGAAACGACTCCGGCAGCGGGCTATCGTGGATGGTCTCACAGGGCTGTTCAATCATTACCAGTTTCATATACTGCTGGAACGCGAAGTTCTGCGCAGCAAACGATCTGGGAAAAGCATTGGGCTCCTGTTTTTCGATCTTGACGGCTTTAAGGAAATCAACGACACCCGTGGACATCAGGCCGGTGATACAGTGCTCAAGACTGTTGCACGCATCATCCGAACCAATATACGTCGCGGTACTGATTTTCCCTGCCGGTATGGCGGTGATGAATTCGCTATTATTGCAACAGAAACAGACCAAAGCGGTCTTCAAATCCTTGCACATCGAGTTCATAACGCCCTACAACAGCACTTTCACGGTGCGCTTGGGACCAGCATGGGAGTCACCATGCTCCGGCACAACGAGAAGCCAAATGAACTTCTGCGTCGGGCAGACGCCAGCGCCTATCAGGTCAAGGCGGCAGGAGGAAACGCCGTCTGCTGGACAGACTAGCCCGCGCACCCCGCGCCACACATGGCGTCATCGAGAGGAAAACCAGCCTTGGCCTCGCGCCAGACTGGATATGTCTTTTTTTGGCAACCACGGGGCTGGATACTCCAGCCGCGCAGCACGTAAAAGGGAGATGAGCAATGCTCAGGCGAGTTGAGTTGGGGCTAAAAGCACATGTCACGGACACAGTGGGCCACAAAGTGGCACGCGGCATAGTGCAGGCACTTGGTGTGCCCGTAAATGATTGCCAAATCGTTCGGGTTTTCACCGTTCAGGGTGTCGACGATTCCGGTATTTCGCGTCTTTTGGACGCGGCAGTCTTGCACGACCCGGTTCTGCATGATGCTTCAACCGAACCCATTTCCACAGATTTTGACTGGACCATCGAAGTTGGTTTCCGCCCCGGCGTAACCGACAATCAGGGCCGTACAGCCCGCGAAAGTGTGGCTCTGGTTCTGGGCCTTTCCAAAGAAGACGCCCAGGACGTCGCAGTCTACACCTCCACACGTTATCTCTTGCATGGCGACCTGAGTGAAGACGATGTCATCAACATCGGCCGAAACTTCCTCGCCAACGAGCTGATTCAGCGTTTTGAATACAAAAGCGCTGCCCAGTGGGCAAAGGAACCCGGCTTTACACCTCGTGCCGCTCAGGTGACAGGTGAAGCCGTCGACGAGGTCAACATCATCGACCTCAGCGTCATGAGCGATCAGGAACTCACGGACTTTTCCCGCGCCAACACACTGGCTCTCTCCCTTGAGGAGATGCAGACCATTCGTGACCATTTCCTCAACCCCGACGTCATTGCCGACCGCAAAGCCGCAGGCCTTGCCGTCAACCCCACTGACGCCGAGCTGGAAGCGCTGGCTCAGACATGGTCCGAGCACTGCAAGCACAAGATCTTTAGCGCAGAAATCGACTACGAAGACCGTGAAAACGGAACCCGTACGACCATCGACAGCATTTTCAAAACCTACATCATGGACTCCACTGCCCAGATTCGTGAGCAGCTTGGCGACAAAGACTTTTGTCTTTCCGTGTTCAAGGATAATGCTGGCGTCATCACCTTTGACGAAAATCACAGCATCTGCATCAAGGTCGAAACCCACAACAGTCCCTCCGCTCTCGACCCCTACGGCGGAGCACTCACCGGTATCGTTGGCGTAAACCGCGACCCGATGGGCACGGGCATGGGTGCAAACCTTGTTTGCAACACAGACGTTTTCTGCTTTGCTTCTCCCTTCTACAACGAAGAGATGCCCCCGCGTCTGCTCCACCCCCGCCGCGTCCTCGAAGGCGTTCGCGAAGGTGTTGAGCACGGTGGCAACAAGTCCGGCATTCCGACCGTCAACGGCTCTCTGGTCTTCCACGAGAACTATCTTGGAAAGCCCCTGGTCTTTTGTGGAACCATTGGCCTTTTGCCCAACGAAGTTGCAGGCAAGCCCAGCCATGAAAAAGACGCTCTGCCCGGCGACGCCATCGTGATGTGCGGCGGCCGAATCGGCAAAGACGGCATCCACGGTGCAACCTTCTCTTCCGAAGAACTGCACGAAGGCTCTCCGGCAACCGCCGTTCAGATTGGTGACCCCATCACCCAGCGCAAGATGTATGACTTCCTCATGCGTGCCCGTGATCTCGGCATGTACAATGCCATCACCGACAACGGTGCAGGTGGTCTCTCCTCCTCTGTTGGCGAAATGGCCGAAATGTCTGGCGGCTGCCGCATGGACCTGTCCAAGGCTCCTCTCAAGTATGACGGACTCCGCCCGTGGGAAATCCTGCTCTCTGAGGCTCAGGAGCGTATGACTCTGGCCGTGCCGCAGGACAAGCTGCCCAAGTTCCTTGAGCTGGCCGAAGAAATGGCCGTCGAGACCAACGTGCTCGGCGAGTTCACCGACTCCGGCTACTTCCATGTCACCTACGGCGACAAGCCCGTTGCTTACGTGTCCATGGACTTCCTCCACGACGGTGTGCCGCAGATGAAGCTCAAAGCTATCTGGGAGCGCCCGGAGCAGGAACCGTACATGCCTCTCTTTGTGGCAAATCAGGGCGAGCTGCTCAAAAAAATGCTCGGCCGTCTCAACATTTGCTCCAAGGAATACATCGTTCGCCAGTATGACCACGAAGTGCAGGGCGGCAGTGCCGTCAAGCCCCTCACTGGTGCAGAAAACGACGGTCCTTCTGATGCTGGTGCTCTGCGCCCGGTTCTCGGAACTGACAAGGGTATCGTGGTTTCTCACGGTATCTGCCCCAAGTTCTCCGAGCTTGACACCTACTGGATGATGGCCTCTGCCATTGACGAAGCCATTCGTAACGCAGTCGCCACTGGCGCAAATCCTGAGCACATGGCTGGTACGGACAACTTCTGCTGGTGCGACCCGGTTCAGTCTGAAAAGACTCCAGACGGCCACTACAAGCTCGCACAGCTCGTTCGTGCGAACCAGGCCCTCGCCCACTACTGCCAGTCCTTTGGCGTCCCCTGCATCTCTGGCAAGGACTCCATGAAAAATGACTACACCGGTGGTGGCAAAAAAATCTCCATTCCGCCCACGGTCCTCTTCTCCGTGCTCGGTCTCGTGGACGACGTGAACAAGTGCGTGACCTCCGACCTCAAGGCCGAAGGCGACCTGATCTACATCCTCGGCCTCACTCGCCCCGAACTCGGCGGCAGCGAGATTTCCGACATGATGAAATCGCCCTTCTCCGAAGTGCCACAGGTCGACGCCGTCTCCGCCCGCGAGCGGTATCGCACACTCTACGCCGTCATGCAGGATCAGCTCGTCGCAGCAGCGCACGACCTCTCTGATGGTGGCCTCGCCGTCGCCGCAGCAGAAATGTGCATCGGCGGTCGCATGGGTGCAGAGATTAACCTCGAAAACGTCCCGGTCTGCCCCGAAGGCATGGCTGTGACTGACACCCTCTACAGTGAATCCAACTCGCGCCTTCTCGTTTCCGTGAAGCCCGAGAACAAGGATGCCTTTGAAGCCGCCTTCGCTGGCCAGCACTTCGCCCTCATCGGCAAAGCAACCGCATCCAGCGAACTCGTCATCAAGAATGGCGAAACCCAGATCCTCGCCGAATCCGTCGACTCCCTCGCTCACGCTTGGCAGTCTACTTTCGGGACTGACGGCACTGGCAACAAATAAGCACGCAAAGCAGGCCTAGGAGCGCTTGAGTGAGTGAGGTACGAGACTCCGTCTCGTGCTCTGCAAGGGGCGCTTGGGTGGGCGGGGACTCTGTCCCCGCACCTCTGCAAGGGGCGCTGCCCCTTGACCCCGCCCAAGGACGAGGCCCTTGGGAATCCCGCTTTCGCCCGAAATTAAAGGGGACCGAAATGTGATGAGAGCTTCGCTCTCCTCTCCATTTCGGTCCCCTTTTTTTCGGTCTAATGGTCATTTCCCGATTGCGTGTTCTTCTGCCTTTTTCTCCCGCACTTATTTTCTTTTTGAACGCAAGCGTTCAAAAAGAAAATGGTGGCGAACTCGCAGAAGAGAAAGGAGCTCTCGACGTTATGCCCAACAAGTTTGAATTTCATTCACGCGAAGCGTGGAGGGAATTCAAACTCGATGAGGATACGTAAGGGAATCATTCCCTTACGCGGGGTCCGGGGCTGGCCCCGGTTTTCTTCCCACCCGCCCATCCAGCACTACCGCGCTGGGGCTGGCCCCCAACTTTCCCCCACCCACCCATCCAGCGCTAACACGCTGGGGCAGGCTCCCAATTTTTTCCAGCCGCCCATCCAGCGCTAACGCGCTGGGGCTGGCCCCAACTTTCCCCCACGTAATGAATCATGCAGAGAGGGTTTGACGTTCTAGTGATGAGAGGATACAAACAACACCGTATCCGCGATATTGAGGAGACGTTAAGGTGAGATTCCGAATGCATACGTACAAAAATTTAGAGAGCAAGATGCCGCGAGGCGAGCGTTGTTCCATCCCCCCCTTCTCCCCCCTGGGAGCCTTGTATACGTATAGCTTGTATTGCTAGCCCGGCGCATTCACCGGGACCAGCGCCGGGCGTACGAAGCGTCCCCTATTCTCTTTTTTTCTCTTACATATTCACAAAATTTACTGTTACGCGAGTAGCAGACGCATAGGATGTTTTACAATGAATATCATTGATGAGCTGAAATGGCGGGGGCTTATTTTCCAGACGACAGACGAAGAGAAGCTTCGCGAATACTTTGAGACTCCTGGCCGCACGCTCTACTGTGGTTTTGATCCATCTGCGAACAGCCTTCACTGCGGCAATCTGGTCCCGCTTTTGGCGCTGCTTCGTTTCAAGCGAGCCGGTCACAAGCCGATGGCGCTGATGGGTGGAGCCACAGGTCGCATTGGTGACCCGAGTGGTAAGGATCAGGAGCGTCAGCTTCTGGATTTCTCCATCATCGATGACAATATTGACTGCATTCGTAAGCAGGTTCACAAAATTTTTGGTAACGACACCGAGGTACTGAACAACTACGATTGGACGAAGACCATGAATCCGATTGAGTTCCTCCGTGACGTTGGCAAGTACTTTACGGTCAACGAGATGATGCGCAAAGAATCTGTGCGTCAGCGGATTGTCCGTGACGAGGTGGGCATTTCCTACACTGAGTTCAGCTACATGATTCTTCAGTCCATGGACTACGACCACCTGTACAACACCAAGGAATGCCGCTTGCAGATTGGCGGTTCTGACCAGTGGGGCAACATCACTGCTGGCACGGAGCTGATCCGCAAAAAGAGCAACGGCGAAGCTTTTGCACTGACCTTCCCGCTGCTGACCACGGCCACTGGCGCCAAGTTCGGCAAATCCGAGAAGGGTGCAATCTACCTTGATCCTGAAAAGACTTCTCCCTGGGAATTCTACCAGTTCTGGGTCAACACCGACGACCGTGACGTTGTCCGCCTGCTCAAGGTCTTCACCTTCAAGACAGAAGAAGAGATCAAGGCGCTGGAGCAGCGTGTTGAAGAAGCTCCGCACATGCGCGAAGCCCAGAAAGCTCTGGCCGAAGAGATGACTATCCTCATCCACGGTCGCGAAGAGCTGGACAAAATTCTTGGTGCTGTTGACGTTCTTTTTGGCGGCGGCGACATCAAAACCGTCGACATCAAAACTCTGCGCGCAGCCATGCAGTCTGCTCCGAGCGTCAACTACGACGCCGAGCTGCCTCAGCTTGCCGACATGCTCGTGGACCTCGGCATTGCCAAGTCCAAGGGTCAGGCAAAGAAGGACATCAAGGCTGGCGCTGTTCGCATCAATGGCGAACAGGTGACTGACATGCTCCACGCCCCGAGCACGGAAGATTTCCTCCACGACGAGGTGCTTCTGATTAAGAAGGGCAAAAAGCACTACGGTCTGGTCACAAGAAACTAAGCTCGTAAGTCCCCGCTTCTTGTGAGGCGGGGACTTTTTTTCTCGTGGCCTCGGCGTTCGTTCGGCTGAGCACAGCTTCACTACCCGCACCGCGCCTGAGGCAATTTAACGTCCGGGCATACCGGAATATAATAGTGAGGCTCAGATGAAAAAGTTTCTCGCACTCTGCCGAATGGTCAAAATTGAGCACTCAATTTTCGCCCTTCCATTCGCCTTCACCGGAACCTTCCTCGCCGCCAAAGGCTGGCCCGGCTTCCGCGTTTTCCTTCTCCTCACCATCGGCATGGTTGCCATTCGCTCCTTTGCAATGGGCTTTAACCGTCTCGCCGACCTCAAAATCGACGCAAAAAATCCGCGCACGCAGAAGCGCCCACTCGTCACAGGCGAAATCAGCATCAAAGAAACCGCACTCTTCCTCACCGGAACGGCCATCATCTTTGTCCTCGCCTGTGCAGGCATGAACACCCTCTGCCTCAAGCTCTCCCCCATCGCCCTCTTTGTCTGCGCTGGCTACAGCTACACCAAGCGGTTTACCTATCTCTGTCACTACTGGCTCGGCGCTGTCCTCGGACTCGCTCCCATCGCAGGCTGGCTCGCCTATGACCCAACATTCACCCTCTCCGCCATCCTCTTCTTCTTTGGCGTTACCTTTTGGGTCGCGGGCTTTGACATCCTCTACTCATGCCAGGACATCGCCTTTGACCGCGCCAACAAGCTGAACTCCATCCCCGCGCACTTCGGCCTCGCTACCGCCCTGACTCTGAGCTCCTTCAGCCACATCATGACCTCCATCTTTTTCCTCCTCGCAGGCTGGGCTGCGCAGGTCGGTGTCTGGTTCTACCCCGTTTGGGCTGTCGTCGCCCTTATCCTCGTCTTTGAGCACCTCCTCATCTCAGAAGATGACATGTCACGCGTGAACGTCGCATTCTTCACACTTAACGGCGTTATCTCCGTTATCTTCTTCCTCGGCGTCCTCGCGAGTATTTATTATTAGGCCTGCCCCAGCCCGCAATGGCTGGATGGGCGGCTGGAAAAATTGGGAGCCTGCCCCAGCGCGTTAGCGCTGGATGGGTGGGTGGGGGAAGATTGGGGGCCAGCCCCCAAACCCCCGCGTAAGGGAATGATTCCCTTACGTATCCTCATCGAGTTTAAAAGCCGTGCAAGCTTCGCTTGCACGGCTTTTAAACTTGTTGGGGCTAGCGTCGAGAGCCTCTTTCTCTTTCCCGTGCGTTACCACCATTTTCTTTTTGAACGCTTGCGTTCAAAAAGAAAGGAATGGAGCGCAAAAAAAACGAACGCACAGGGTGCCCACTAGCTCAAAAAATAGGGCTGATGGAGAGGAAAGCACAGCTTTCATCCCATTCAGCCCTGTTTTTTTTGAGCGAAAGCGGGATTCCCAAGGGCCTCGTCCTTGGGCGGGGTCAAGGGGCAGCGCCCCTTGCAGAGCACGAGACAGCGTCTCGTAGTCCCCCCCCACCTGGTGCCATAAAAAAAGCCGGAAGCTGCGAGAGCTTCCGGCTTTGGAGATCGACGGGTTACGCGTGCGAGCTTAGAGCTGGCAGGTACCGGCACTCTGAGCGCGTTCACGGCACGAGATGCGGGCCATAGAACGGGCGAGGGAGCCTTGTACGCGGGCGTAGTCCATTTTTTCCTGTCGTTTGTCGAGTCTCACCTGAGCGCGTTCACGGGCCTTTTGGGCGCGATCGACGTCAATCTCAGCGGCGAGTTCAGCGACTTCGGCGAGGATGGTTACTTTATTGTTGGAGATTTCAGCGAAACCTCCGGCGACGAACACATAAAAGAGTTTGCCACCTTCTTTGTAGTACAGACTTCCGACTTTCAGAGCTGAGAGAAAGGGGATGTGGTTAGCCATAATACCGAACTCACCTTCGTAGCCCGGGGCGCCCACATACTCGACTTCTTTACTCAGCACGAGTCTGTCGGGAGTGACGATTTCAAGATGCAACGTATTGGCCATAGCTAGCTCCTGTAGATGAGGACTTAGGCCTCAGCAGCCTGACGAGCCTTAGCCTTTTCAACCGCCGTTTCGATAGAGGCGACCATGTAGAAGTCGTTTTCATTCATATCGTCGTGCTTACCATCGAGGATTTCGCGGAAGCCGCGGATGGTATCCTCAAGTTTCACGTACACGCCAGGGAAGCCGGTGAAGACTTCAGCAACGTGGAAGGGCTGTGAAAGGAAGCGCTGGATTTTACGAGCACGTGCAACGATGAGTTTGTCATCGTCGGAGAGTTCGTCCATACCCAGAATAGCGATGATGTCCTGAAGGTCCTTGTATTTCTGCAGGATCTGCTGGACAGCACGAGCGGTCTGATAGTGCTCCTCACCGAGGACGTTGGGGTCCAGAATACGGGAGGTGGAGTCAAGGGGGTCAACCGCGGGGTAGATACCAAGCTCAGCGATCTGACGGGACAGAACGAGAGTACCGTCAAGGTGCGAGAAGGTCGTAGCTGGTGCGGGGTCAGTCAGGTCGTCAGCGGGGACGTAAACAGCCTGAACAGACGTAATGGAACCCTTGTTCGTGGAGGTAATACGTTCCTGCAGTCCACCGAGGTCAGTACCCAGCGTAGGCTGGTAACCAACAGCGGAAGGCATACGGCCGAGAAGTGCGGACACTTCGGAGCCAGCCTGTGTGAAACGGAAGATGTTATCAATAAAGAGCAGCACGTCCTGGCCTTCTTCGTCACGGAAGTACTCTGCACAAGTCAGAGCGGTCAGAGCGACACGGGCACGGGCTCCCGGAGGTTCGTTCATCTGTCCGTAGACGAGGGCGGCTTTCTCGAGAACGCCAGCTTCTTTCATTTCGTTGTAGAGGTCATTACCCTCACGAGTACGCTCACCAACACCAGCGAACACGGAGATACCACCGTGCTGCTTAGCGATGTTGTTGATCATCTCCATCAGGATAACGGTCTTACCAACACCAGCGCCACCGAAGAGGCCCATCTTACCACCCTTGGGGAAGGGGATAAGCAGGTCAACGACCTTGATGCCGGTTTCGAGCACTTCGATGTCAGTGCTCTGTTCGGTAAAGCTCGGGGCTGCACGGTGAATAGGAAGTTTCTTTTCGCACTTCACTTCACCGAGTTCGTCCTGAGGTGCACCGACAACGTTCATGATACGACCAAGGGAGCCGGAACCAACCGGGACACAAATAGGTGCGCCGGTGTTTTCGACTTCCATACCGCGCTGGAGGCCTTCGGTGGCGTCCATAGCGATACAACGGCAGACGTTATCACCCAGGTGCTGGGAGACTTCGACTACCAACTCAGGTGCATCAGAGTTGTTCGGATTCTTAATATTCAGAGCGGTCAGGATATTTGGCAGCTGACCCGCCGGGAACTCGACGTCGACGACGGCGCCGATAACCTGAACGATTTTTCCGTTGGCACTCATAGCAATTATGCTCCCTTATTATCCATTCAGCGCTTCTGCGCCACTGACAATGTCCATAAGGTCAGATGTAATCGAAGCCTGACGAGTCTTGTTGTAGACGAGGGTCAGATTTTCGACGAGATCGTCGCAAGCCTTGGTAGCGTTGTCCATTGCGGCCATACGCGCTGCATGTTCAGAAGCAGAGGTATCCAGCATTCCGCGGTAGAGCTGCACCTTGATAAAACGCGGCAGCAGCTCGGCCAAAAGGCCACCCACCTCGGGTTCGTAGATATATTCTGCATTGGACTGAGCGGGTTCAGCCTCTTCGGACTTTTCTTCCGGGGCAATGGGCAGAACTTCCAAAGCGATTGGGTCCTGCCGCGCCATGTTTATGAACTTGCCGTAGACGACAGTGACTTCGTCCAACTCACCAGCCAAGTAAGCTTTGATAACGTCCATGCCAACGTTGTTGGCGAGACCGAAATCATAGTGACTCATTGCATCGGGGAGACTCATAACTGCTTCGTATTCGGATTTCCGAACAGCTTCGCAGCCTTTTTTACCAACGCAATAGAACTTGACTGTTTTACCTTCCGCAGTTTTCTGAGCAGCGAGCTTCAGGCCCATACGAATCATATGGGAGTTAAAGCTACCACAAAGTCCACGATCGGAAGTAATGAGGACGATGGCCGAAGTCTTGATTTCCTCGCGAACCTCAAGGAGCGGATGGTCAGAGCCATCTGCACCGGAAGCGAGGTCACCAAGCATCTCGTAGAACTTATCCGCATAAGGGCGGAACCGTTCAATGCGATCCTGAGCGGAGCGCATTTTCGCCGAGGCCACCATATTCATGGCCTTGGTGATCTGCTTGGTTTTCTTGACTCCTTTGATCTTCAGTTCGACATCCTTGAGTGAAGGCATGTCACGACCTCCTCAAGTTAAGCCTGAAAGCCCTTCTTAAACTCTTCGATAGCAGCACGCAGACGAGCATCAAGGTCGTCGTCAATGCGAGCCTTGGTGCGAATGTCTTCAAGGACATCAGCCTTGGAGTTGCGCATGAAATCAAAGAACTCAACTTCACAACGCTGAACGTCTTCGACAGCGATGTCGTCCATAAGGCCACGGGTGGCCATGAACATGGAAGCGACCTGTTCTTCAACCGGCTGCGGCTTGTACTGAGGCTGCTTCAGAAGTTCAACCAGACGAGCACCACGGTTCAGCTTCTGCTGGGTGCCTTTGTCGAGGTCGGAGCCAAACTGTGCGAATGCAGCGAGTTCACGGTACTGAGCCATATCGAGGCGCATGGTACCGGCAACCTGCTTCATTGCCTTAATCTGTGCGGAGCCACCAACTCGGGAAACCGAGAGGCCAACGTTAATAGCTGGGCGGACACCTGCGTTAAACAGGTTAGGCTCGAGGTAAACCTGACCATCAGTAATGGAAATTACGTTGGTCGGGATGTATGCGGAAACGTCGCCAGCCTGAGTTTCAATGATCGGCAGAGCGGTCATGGAACCAGCGCCAAGCTCGTCACTCACTTTTGCTGCACGTTCGAGCAAACGGGAGTGAAGGTAGAAGACGTCACCGGGGAATGCTTCACGTCCCGGTGGGCGGCGAAGCAACAGTGCCATCTGGCGATATGCGGTAGCCTGCTTGGAAAGGTCATCGTAGATGATGAGGCAGTGCTTACCGTTATCACGGTAAAATTCACCCATCGTTGCGCCAGTGTATGCGGCAATGTACTGCAGCGGTGCAGGATCAGATGCAGTAGCAGAAACGATGGTGGTGTATTCCAGTGCGCCGTGCTTGCGAAGAACATCAGCAACCAGAGCAACAGAAGCTTTCTTCTGGCCGATTGCAACGTAGATGCAGTGCACGTCGGAGTTTTTCTGGGCCAGGATGGCGTCCAGACAAACTGCGGTTTTACCGGTCTGACGGTCACCAATGATAAGCTCACGCTGACCACGGCCGATTGGCGTCATAGCGTCAATAGCCTTCAGGCCTGTGTACATTGGTTCGTGGACGGACTTACGGGCAATGATGCCAGGAGCCTTCAGCTCAACCGGACGAGTTTCTGTAGCTTCGATCGGTCCAAGACCGTCGATCGGCTCGCCCAGAGGGTTGATGACTCGGCCCATGACTGCGTCACCAACAGGCACAGAGAAGATCTTGCCGGTACGCTTGACCGGGTCGCCTTCCTTGATGTTGGTGTCGGGACCCAGAAGAGCAACACCGACGTTGTCTTCTTCGAGGTTCAGTGTCATGCCCATGAGGCCACCGGGGAACTCCAAAAGTTCCATGGCCATGGCATTTTCTACACCATGAACGCGGGCGATACCGTCACCCACGTAGAGGACCGTTCCGGTCTCGGTCATCTCCACTTTGGATTCGTAATTTTGGATCGAATCCTCAATGATTTTACTGATTTCCTCAGCTTTGATCTGCATGGCCCTACTCACCCCTTTTGATCTGTTCTTTCATACCGTGAAGCTGAGCACGCAAGCTCGCGTCCATAACCTTGTCACCGACTGTCAAAACAACACCACCGAGGATGGTCTTGTCTGTCTCAAAGTCCAGAACGAGCTCCTTGCCCAATTGCTTGGCCAGGCTCTTTCGAACGTCAGTCTGTTTGGCTTTGTCCAGCTTGATTGCAGTGGTCAGTTCCCCACGGACGACGCCCTGAGCCTCATCCAGCAGAACTCCGTAGTAGGATTCAATTTCTGGCATAACAGAAAGACGTTCTTTGTCTGCCAGCAAAAAGAGGAAGTTCCTCGTGGTTGGCTTGGGATTCAGTTTAGAGAGAATCTTTTCAACGATGGCTTTTTTCTCATCCACAGTGAAAAGAGGATTCTTGAAGAGCCGAAGCAACTCAGGAGTCTCTCTCACTACTTTAGCGAAAGCAGCCAAGTCCTTGCCATACGCCTTGATTTCCGCATCACCCTTCTGCTGTCCGATGGAAAACAGCGCCCGGGCATATCTGCGGGCTATGATGTCAGCAATCAATTGAGCACCACCCTCTTTAATGAATCGTCGATCAGCTTGGTCTGCTCCTTGGCATTCAGCTTCTTGGTAAGGAGCTCTTCCGCAGCCTCAACGACAAGCTCGGCAACCTCAGCGCGCACCTGCTTCACAGCGGCACGGCGCTCCTGGTCGGCAGAAAGCTTGGCCTGAGCAAGGATCTTCTCCGCGCTCTGGTTGGCTTCCTCAATGATGGAAGCCTTCAGCTTTTCGCCCTGGGCCTGGAACTCAGCCACAATGGCCTCTCGTTCCTGCTTGATGTTGGCAATACTCGTTTCGACCTCAGCAAGCTGTTTCTCGGCCTCTTCGCGACGTTCGGCCAAGTCAACGAGCTGAGTCTCAATGTTTTTGCGACGCCCGCTAAGAGTGTCGACAATTTTACTGCCGGCAAACTTCCAGATAATACCGGCAAACAGGATAAAGTTGACGACACGAAACAGAAAATCTTTCCAGTTCAGTCCGTGCGCGCCGCCGGCCTCAGACGCATAAGCGACCGAGGATACCGCTAACACGAGCAGTAATGCCGGCACAATTCGTTTGAGCCCTTTCAACGCGAAACCCTCCTTTCCATCCAGTTCTGTGGCTTGAGCAAAAGACGAGAAAGGCGAAACCATCGGGTTTCACCTCTACGCGTAACTAGCCAAGCACCTTCGCGACAACATTGTTCGCCAAGCCGCTGACCTGCCCTTTGAGCTGAACCATGCACTCCTTGGCTTCAGCTGCCACGGCTTCGCGTTCTGTCTTCATCTGGGCCGCAGCTTTTTGTGTGGCAGCACCCACGATGCTCTGCTCTTCTTTAACGCCTTCATCACGAAGACCATTTCGAATCTCAACGCCAGAATGCCGGGCAGCGTCAAGCTGCGCAGAGTATTTTTCGAGCTTGCCAGTAGCGGCAGCCGAAAAACCTTCTGCGTCCTTAACATACCCTTCCATTCTCTCGTTGCGTTTCTTGATGATCTCCCGAATGGGGCGAATGAGAAGAAAATTAAGCACGACCAATGTGACCACGAAGTTCACTAACTGAATAAAAAATGTGATATCGAGATCGATCATACGCGCCCTCTTGGAGGTTGTGAATTATTGAGCAAAGTCAATCGGGCTTTATCTAATTTAGACAAGTCTGTCAAAACTTTTTTCTAATATGCCGTATTCATTAAGGCAGTCCCGAAGCGCATAAACGGGGAAAAAGAAGAGACAAGAAAAGCCCGCGGAGCCTTGCTCCGTGCGGGACAAAGAGAGAGGCAATCGAAAAACCTATGCTCCGGCAGAGAACTCGATGACGTCTGCCGACTGTTCAGACTTTTTGGTTCCCATCTGAATCTGTCCCTCAAGCACGGCACCTTCTTCCATAACCAGCTTGGGAGACGAAAGCTGACCCTCAAGATATGCAGTCTTGTGCAGGGTCGTTTTTCCAGAAGCAGTGACCGTTCCAGTGACCCGGCCGCTCACGATGAGCTGACCAACACTGATGGTCCCTTCAACAAGAGCTTCTTTCCCAATGACAAGAGTCCCTTCGGACTCTATCTCACCCTTGAACGCACCATCTATGCGCACAGAGCCTTTGAACTCCAACCGGCCCTCGTAGGAGGTCCCGGCACCAAGAAATGCATTTATTTCATCACGCGCCATTTCTTCACCTCTGTTATGCGAGAGCTTTTGCGGCAGAAGTTTCCGAAAAGTAGAACCCATATACCTGCTGTTCCTTTAGGCACGCTTGAAGACAAACCTGCGCATGGAAACGTTAAGAACAAGTCCAATGAGACTCAAATTAACGACTGTAGCGCTTCCCCCGTAACTGATAAACGGAAGGGGGATACCAACTACAGGCATTAGCCCGAGGACCATGCCCATATTGATGAGTATCTGCCAGAAAAAATAAAAGAAAACACCGGCGGCAAGGAAGCTCCCAAAACGGTCTTTCGCTTCATGCGCCGTCACATAAATCTGATACAGGAAGAGACAAAAAAGGGAAAGGAGAATAATACAGCCAACAAAGCCCCACTCTTCTCCAAAGACGGCGATTGCAAAGTCCGTGTGCTTCTCCGGCAAGAAGCGAAGCTGACTCTGTGTACCGCTCAGATAGCCCTTTCCCCAGAGCTGTCCTGAACCGATGGCTATCTGTGACTGAATGATGTGATAGCCCGCTCCAAGGGGGTCACTTCCCGGATTTATGAAAGTCATAATCCTCTGCTTCTGATAATCATGCAAAAAGAACCATGAAAGCGGAAGCAAAACAGGAATACTCACAAGCAGTGTCTTGAATACACCTTTCTGAATGCCTCGATACAGAATCATTCCACCGAGCAACAACAGTACAGAAAGGCCAGAGCCAAGGTCGGGCTGGATTATTACCAGTCCTGCGGGGATCATACCCACACCTACAACAGCAAAAAGCCGAAGCCAGTTGAGCGGATTCTGCCCCTTGGAGAGCATTTTCGCGCCAACAAGCAGCATGGAAATCTTTGCAATTTCACTTGGCTGGAGGTTAAAAAAGCCCAAATCAAGCCAGCGGCGCGCTCCATAAATGGTTTTGCCAAAGATAGGAACACAAAGCAGTAATACAACGGTCACCCAAAACACTGGCCACGCGACGGTCTTGAGGTGCCTGTAGTCAAAAACCATGCACACCAGCATCACGCCAAAGCCCATCATGCCCCAGAGGAACTGCTTCTTAAAGTAGGAGTACACCGCAAGTCCGTCTTCAGACCGAAAACCGCTTGCGGAATAGAGGTTTAGCACCCCTACAGCAAAAAGCAACAGGGTAAGGGCAAGAAGTGACCAATTCACATGATATAAAAGCCGTCTGTCTATTGGGGTCATTGTTTTTTTCCAAAGAGATAATCGTAGACACCTTTCAGAATAGGCCCGGCAGCAGAGCCGCCATGACCACCATGCTCAACCATGCAGGCCGCCACGTAGGACTTGCCATCCTTTTGGCCAAAGGACACAAGCCACGCGTGATCGCGCTCTTCATAGGGCATCTCTTCCAGTTTTCTTCGCTTGTTGCCCTTTTTGAGTTTCAGGCTCACGACCTGAGCAGTACCTGTCTTGCCGCCCATCACGGCATCACGGCGTTTCAGACGTCGCGCCGTACCGTTATTGACGGTCTTTACCATTGCCTCAACGAGCAGCTCTCGCTCCTCCTTGGTCAGCGGCAGATGGCGCACCATTTCCGGGCCAGTGCCCTTGGTGAGCTGTGGCACCAGGATGTCACCACCATTCAAAAGCGAACACACAAAGCGTGCAGCCTGCAACGGCGTCACCAGCGTGTACCCCTGCCCAATGGCAAAGTTCAGGTTCTCACCGCCCTGCCAGCCCCGTCCAAAGCGCTTGCGCTTCCACTCCCGTGTCGGGATAAGTCCAGAGCGTTCATGAGGCAGAGAAATCCCGGTCTTTTCACCAAAGCCGCAGGCCTTGGTAAACGAACTCATCTTGTCGATGCCAAGACGGTTTCCCATTTCGTAAAAATACACGTCGCAGGAATGCTGAAGCGCCTCGACAAAGTTTTCCTTCCCATGTCCCCAGTGTCGCCAGCAGCGAAAACGGCGGCGCCCCAGATCATAGTAGCCTGGGCAGTAGACTTTCTCCTTGGGATCAATCCCATAGGACAAAATCGCTGCACCTGTGGCCAGCTTAAAAATGGACCCCGGAGGATATGCGCTCTGGACAACGCGGTTCTGAAGGGGATGCAAAGGGTCATCCCGCAGACTGACCCACTGTTTTTGCGAGAGTCCTGTCACGAACCAGTTGGCATCAAAACTCGGCAGACTCACAAAGGACAGCACTTCACCTGTAAACGGCTCCATGACGACAACGGCACCAGCCTGCCCTTCCAACAGCTCCGTACAGCGCTTCTGCAAGCCTAAATCAATGGACAGCGTCAGGTCTTCACCCGCCTTGGGCAAATCCAGAAGCCGCTGGTTCAGACGGCGCCCTGTTGCATCAACTTCAAGCTGCCGCAGGCCCTTTTGCCCACGCAAGCGCTTTTCCATTGTCAGCTCAAGCCCGCCCTTGCCCACATGGTCGCCAAGGGCCAGCGTCGAATCTTTTTCAAGCTCGCCTTCGTTGGCTTCGGCCACGTAGCCAAGAACATGGGAAAGCAACGGTCCCTGAGGGTAAAAACGGCGGGGGCGAATCATGATCTCAAGCCCGGGCCAGAACAGGGCATTGGCCTCAATCAGGGCAACCTGTTCAAAGGTCAGGCTTGGGACCAGCATCATCGGCATGAAAGACTTCACACGTCGACGGCCCTTTGCATAGCGCTTGTCCAGCGCCTCGCGCGGGACACCTGTCCACGTGGACACCTGATTGAGCATGGCATCCATGTCTTTCACGTCTTCACGGACAATCCCGAGGGCATATGCAGGTTCGTTGACTGCGACCAGCTCACCGTTCCGGTCACGAATAAGCCCACGCGGCGCATGAAGAGATTCCTGCCGAAGCTGGTTGTCACGCGCCTTTTGCGCGAACTCTTCGCCCTTGTGGACCTGGAGATACCAAAAGCGCAGGGCAAAAAGGCAAAACAGTCCCCAGATCAGTGCCTGAAGAATGATGAGGCCTATTTTTGGAGGCGCCTGCCCTTCTGGTTCATAATTGCCGGTCATGGCGAACCCTGTTTTTATAAAGAATGTAAATGAGGAGCCATTCCGCAACAAAAGCTACGGACTGGACAAGCCCCTGAGAAATGAGGCGGGAACGGGAGATGGAAAGGTTCTGGAGCTGCCCCATCATTTCGAACAGGCCAACATGCCAAAGCCCCATCACGGCACCAAGCAGAATGATAAACAGGAAATTTGTGGACTCAAAAACCTTGCGCCCAAGCCAGAACAGAAACACCAGCATGGCGTACCACAAAAGGGACGAGCCAAAGGCGATGGTCGCTGTTCCTTCCAGCACCAGAATCCAGACCAGAACGAACCAGACCCCATAGCGCAGGCGCTGTTCCTGCATCATAAGCACAAGACCCGGAGCAAAAAAATCCACTCCGGGAATGAAAAACTGGCACCAGATGCACACAAAGGTAAAAAGAATCCACCACAGGACTGGATGCACGACACGCCTCCCCTAGCCCGCAGCCGGAGCTTTTTTCTTGGCTCCTGACTTCTTTTGCGGCTTTTTGGGGTCAGCAGACCCGGTCTCTTTTTGGTCCTCAGGAAGAATGCTGTCATCTTCCAGTACAGGCTCTGGCAAAAGCCGGTGAAGAATGAGTCCTTCCTCGACATTGCGCAGATCCACCAGCGGCAGGGCGCGAACATTCAGAAACAGAGAAATGTCCGAGCGTTCCACAGTCTGCACCTGCGCCACGGGCAGGCCCTTGGGGAATATCCCGGCCAGTCCGGAGGTCACAAGCGTCTCTCCGGCCCGCAGCGGTGCATTTTGAGGAATGTACCGAAGTTCCAGCGTTGAATTGTCGCCACGGCCACACAAAACGCCGCTAATGCGGCTTGAGCTGCCAATGACAGGAATTTTACTATTGATGTCGGTCAGAAGCAGAACCGTTGCAACAGTCGGCGCTGTACGCAGCACGCGACCAATGACACCGTCCGCTGTCACCAGCGGATCGTTCTGCTTGACGAGAGACGTGCGTCCACGGTCAACCATGAGGGTATCCAGCACGGCACCGGGACCAAGATGGTGTGCGATGACCCGCACACCGAGCCGGGACCACTCCACAGCCTGACCAAAAGCCATCAGCCGTCTGAGGCGGGGAGCCTCAGCGGCTTCTTCTCGGCTTTTGGCGAGCTCTTCTTTGAGCTGGGCCACAGTATCCTGCAAGGCTTTGTTCTCCTGCCGAACATCGACAAGATAGACGTAATCGTCCCAAAGCCGCACACAGGAGTCCACGACCCAGTTCCCCGGTTTCAGAACCCAGCCAACGAATTCAAGTCCCGTATATTCTGACAGCGAGTCCAGAGTCCCTGTTCGCAGATTCCACGTAAACAGGGAGAGGTACAGGCAGACAGTAACGAGAAGGGCTGCAATAAACCCTTTACGCGATCGGAAGTTAATCGATCGTTACCTCCTTGAGGACGTCCAGATTGTCCAGCGCCCGGCCCGAGCCAAGAACAACTGTAGACAGCGGGTCGTCCACAACGGTGATTGGCAGACTTGTCTCTTCACGCAAGAGCTGGTCCAGTCCCTTGAGCAGCGCACCGCCGCCCGTCAGCACAATGCCGCGGTCAACGATATCAGCAGCCAGCTCAGGCGGAGTCTGTTCCAGAGCAATACGGCAGGCCTGAACAATAGCGTCAACCTGCTCCGCGATTGCCTTGCGGACTTCATCGGAAGTAATGGTAATATTCTGGGGGATACCAGAAACAAGATCGCGGCCCTTCACGGACATTTCCACTTCGTGCGAAGACGGGTATGCGCTTCCGGCCTGAATCTTGATATTTTCTGCGGTGCTTTCACCAATCAGCATGTTATACTTGCGCTTCACATACTGCATAATGGCTTCGTCCATCTTGTCGCCGCCAACGCGGACAGACTTGGAGTAGACAATGCCAGAAAGAGAGATGACAGCGACCTCGGTGGTACCGCCACCGATGTCGACCACCATGTTGGAGGTAGGTTCTGTGATAGGGAGGTCCGCGCCGATTGCAGCAGCCATAGGCTCCTCAATCAGATAAACTTCACGTGCGCCTGCGCTTTCGGCAGATTCTTTGACGGCACGCTTTTCAACCTGCGTAATGCCCGTAGGCACGCAGATGATAATCCGGGGACGAACAAGACGCCTGCTGTTGTGGACTTTTGAAATAAAGTGCCGCAGCATGGCCTCGGTGATTTCAAAATCGGCAATAACACCATCTTTCATGGGGCGAATGGCAACGATATTTGCAGGGGTACGCCCCAGCATCATTTTTGCCTCAAGTCCTACTGCGAGAACTTTCTTTCCGCCCTTGTTGTTCTGCTTTACAGCAACAACTGATGGCTCGCGGAGCACAATGCCCTGCCCTTTGACATAGACACAGGTATTTGCTGTGCCAAGGTCAATCGCCAAATCATTTGAAAAAAATCCGAGAACCGAATCCAAGATTCTGGACATAAACACTCTCTTGGGTCAATGAATTCGTGAAGTGATGACACGCCGTAACACAAGGTTTTTGGCTCTGGTCAACACTCAGAGTTACTATACAAAGCCCTGTCCTGAGGCAAGGGCCGGACATCTAAAAATGCCCCTTGGCAAAAAATGAAACGATACCACAGTCTTTCTACATACCTGCACCGCCGCTTTGGCGGACGAGTCCAAAAGATCCCCCTCGACGCGGGCTTTTCCTGCCCCAATCGAGACGGCACACTCTCCCGCCACGGCTGCATTTTCTGCAATGAGCAGGGAGCCGGAACAGGGCTTTTTGCGCAAGGCTATTCGCTCAAACAGCAATGGGAGCGCTGGACCACGCAACTGGGACCGAAATACGGCACGAATATGTTTTTAGCATATCTGCAATCATATTCAAACACGTATGGCCCACTTGCGCGATTAAAAAATACATTTGACCAGCTTGCAGGGCTGCCGGGACTTTGCGGTGTCTGCATAGGGACGCGTCCAGACTGCCTGGACCAGGAAAAAATTCAATATCTTTCCTCACTTCCAACGCAGGAAGTTTGGCTTGATCTGGGTTTGCAGTCCAGCCACAACACCACACTTGCCCGCATAAACCGCGGGCACACGGCAGAAGATTTTGCCCGTGCCACCGAGCTTGCCAGCGAGCACGGACTCAAAGTCTGCGCTCACCTGATTATGGGACTTCCCGGTGAGGGCACGGATGAGTTTCTTGAAAGTATTACTTTTGTCAATAATCTTCCCATTGCTGGCATAAAACTGCACAACATGATTGTCTTTAAGGACACCATGCTTGAAAAGATGTGGGCAAAGGAAGAAATGCGCCTTCCTGAACTCGCTGAATATATTGAAGCTGTTGTTTTTGCTCTTGAGCAGCTCCGCCCAGAAATCGTTGTGCACCGGCTTGGTGCAGACTGCAATCTGGACGAACTTGTTGCGCCCATGTGGGCACTCAAAAAGCGGCCCATCATGAACGGCGTCAACGCCATGCTCAAGGATCTCGACAGCTGGCAGGGCAAACGTCTTGCCCCAAACAGTCCAATGCCGGAGTGGTTCCAAACGCCCCGGCCCGAGGAAAACAGGTCATGAGAACCAGACGACACGAATATCTTGCAGCAGGTCCACTCTCCCTGAGTCTGGACTGGGACAACGGCGTTCTTTTGCAGCTGCACGTTGACTGGAGCAACGGCAAACATGCCGACACCACGCTCAGTGATGCCGGACAGCGGATACAGGAGTGTCTGGAGCAGTACGTCCGGGGAGAACGCATTGAGTGGCCCCGGGTTCCACTGGCCCTGCACGACAAGACAGCTTTTCTGCAAAAGGTCTACACAACGCTGCGGGATACTGTACACTACGGCGAAACCATCAGTTATGGCGAGCTTGCAGCCCGGGCCGGTTCCCCAAAGGCATACCGGGCCATTGGCACCGCAATGGGACGCAACCCGTGGCCTGTCCTTGTGCCCTGTCACCGGGTGCTCTCCTCTTCGGGACTTGGCGGATTCTCTGCGGGACTGGACATCAAGCGACTTCTTCTTGAACTGGAAGGACACGCCCCTGCCACGGACAGACGTTTTCGCTAAAGCATCTTCGCGCTCCCAGCCCACCCCTGCATGACGCCCTGCTGAATTTTGTTTTTCAATTTGAGGGCGCATCTGCTACATGCTGCCCAGACATTTTCTCAAGGCATATAGAACAGCACTGTTTTGCCTTTCCTCCCTCATACGGGAGCATACTTCAGCCCATTCGAGCCATGAGGTCATTTATGAATACGACACGAAAAACAGGCGCCCTTGTCCTTGCCGCTGGCAAAGGCACCCGCATGAAATCCAGCAAGCCCAAAGTGCTGCACACCCTGCTTGGCGAACCCATGCTCTGGTACGTGCACCGCGCACTTGAGGTTCTCTCTCTCTCCAGCATCACAACAGTCATCGGCCACGGTGCCGATCAGGTCCGCCGCGCCTTTGCCGAGCTGACAGACGATGCCTTTGTGCTCCAGACCGAACAGCGCGGCACAGGCCACGCCCTTCAGGAGGCATGGCCAGCACTGAAAAAGCAGCAGCTCGACGCCGTGCTTGTTGCCAACGGTGACACCCCGCTCGTTCCCGCAGCCCGCCTGCGCCAGCTCGTGGAAGAATCCGAAGCCCGCAATGCGGACATTGCCTTTTTGACGATCAGTCTCGACAAGCCCGGCGCATATGGCCGCGTTATCCGTGATGAAAACGGCTTCGCCAAAGCCATTGTCGAAGCAAAGGACTTTCATCCCGAAGACCACGGCGGCGAAGTTCACGAAATCAACGCAGGCATTTACTGGCTGAACATGGAACGCGTGCCCCCCCTGCTCGGTCAGCTGAACAACAACAACGCCAGTGGTGAATTTTACATCACCGACCTCGTTGCTCTTGGCGTTCAGCAGGGTCTGACAGTCCTCGCCGTGGACGGCGGCACTGACCCCGGTCTTCTCGGCGTTAACAGCCCGGCCGAACTCGTTCGTTCCGAAGAGCTTCTTCGTGCCCAGATTGTGGACGGCCTGCTGGATTCCGGCGTTCTGGTCCACAACCCTGCCGCAGCCTTCATTGGTCCCAAAGCAGAAATCGAACCCGGCTGTGAACTTTTTGGTCCCCTTGAAATTTATGGCAAAAGTCGTATCTCTGGTGAAACCTGCGTGCAGTCCCACTGCCGTATCGACAACAGTGTGATCGGCGCAGGAAGCATCATCAAAGCTTTTACCCATCTTGAAAATGCACAGGTCGATGCATCCTGTCAGGTCGGCCCATATACCCGTCTGCGCCCAAGTGCGCACGTTTGCGACGGTGCAAAGGTCGGCAACTTTGTTGAGATGAAAAAATCAACCCTTGGAAAAGGGTCAAAGGCCAGCCACCTGACGTATCTTGGCGATGCACAGGTTGGTAAAGACGTAAACATCGGTGCAGGAACTATTACCTGCAACTATGACGGCAAGAACAAGTACACTACTGTAATCGGTGATGAATCATTCATCGGCAGCAATACATCACTTGTCGCCCCTGTGGAAATTGGAGCAAAGGCACTTGTCGGCGCAGGTTCAGTGATTACACATAACGTCAGTGAAAACTCACTGGGAATTACCCGCGCAAAACAGAAAGAACTCCCCCGCAGGAAGTAACACATTTCTTGATTTTACATTCTGAACAGGATAGAAATTGAGCTATGGATGCACTGAGCCAGCTAGAAGCCCGAATTGATTCAATTCTTGCCAAGAATCGGGTCCTTGATGAAGAAAATCGAAGACTTCGGCAAGAACTCGACCTCTCAAAAAAAGAGCTCGAAACAAAAAATCAAACCCTCCGGGACGACCTTGAACGTGAACGTGTCGCAAAACAAGACGTTCTCACCAAAATCGACGGTCTGCTGAACAAACTTCAGGCCGAAGACGAATAGCAGGATACCATGCCGAGCTATACACTTGAGGTTCTGGGGCTGGAGGTTTCATTTAAGGCAAAGGCAGACCATACCCAAGTTCTCAAAGCTAAGGAGCTTCTTGAAGAACGATACAGGGAACTGGCACAGCATGGCCGACGCCTTAGCAAAGAAAAGCTTCTGACTTTTCTTGCCCTTGGCCTGGCTGATGATCTGCTCCAGAATAGAGAGAAACTCGAAGAGCTGGACGGGAAACTCACAAGTCTCCTGTCAAAAATTGATAAAGGCGGAACCTGACGTTTTTGACGTCATGACGATATCTCCCTGGGAGGTTCGTGATTGAAGAACGATTTCTGAGCCAACATCTCAATAACGGATGCTGCTACGAGACTGCTGGTGAGCAGACCCGCCACGCGGGGAGCCTAAAGGCAGGACTGCGGTGTCCACCTGAATACTCAGGTTCAAAAGACTTCTTCAACACGGCTTTCCGGGGCTGTATATAAGTACGATAGTTCTCGGCACCACGTGATGTGTTGCGTCTTGCAGCATGCCTCACACCCCCTTTCCTTTTCGGTGCCGATACACGCTTCCGACTCTATTTCGCCCTTCCCCGCTCCACCACAAGGAGCACTCCGTCACTCGGCTCACTCAACATCTCTCCCCCAAAAATCTTCAGTTCTTCTTGCCGCAGGTAGCTTCATGCTACCCAACTGTATCGGGTCCACGGCAACCCGTATTGCATAAATAAGGAGTGAGCCATGAGCTTAGCAGTATTCTTCGCTGCTATCATTGGAATCGTGCTGGGCGCCTCCGCCGGCTATGTCCTGCACAATTATATCACCTCCAAGCGTACCGCTGGCGCAAAGGACCTCGCAGAGCGAATCCTCGACGAAGCACGCAAGGAAGGACAGGCACAGCGCAAGGAGTACATGCTCCAGGCACAGGATGAGATTCTCCGACTCAAAAAAGAGATGGAGAAGGATATAGAAGCCGACTTCAAAGACCAGGAACGTGACCTCAAAGAACAGGAAAGCGACCTGAGAGAACAGAAGCGGGAACTCAAGCAGAAAGAAACCAGAAACCAGGAAAAAGAAGAACGCCTCGACAAAAAAATCGAGACCGTTAACTCTAAAGAATCCGAACTTCTGGTCCTCGAAAAGCAGCTCTCCCAGACCGAAAGGGAACTGGAAGACCGCAGCGAAGAAATCGACGAGCTGAAAGTTCAGCACGTCCAGAAGCTGGAAGAAATCTCCGGTCTCACCGTCGACGAAGCCCGACAGCACATCCTTGATGAAGTCGAGGCTCAGACCAAGCACGAAGCCGCCAAACGCATTCGTCAGATCGAAACCGAAGCGAAAGAAACCGGCGACCGAAAAGCCCGTGAAATCCTCGCCACCGCCGTCCAGCGCTATGCTGGCGACTTCGTGAGTGAGCAGACCGTCGCTACTGTCGCGCTGCCCAGTGAGGATATGAAAGGCCGCATCATCGGTCGCGAAGGCCGGAACATCCGCGCCCTCGAAGCCGCTACCGGCGTCGACCTCATTATCGACGACACCCCGGAAACCGTCGTCCTCTCCGCCTTTAGCCCCCTGCGTCGACAGGTCGCTAAACTCGCCCTCGAACGACTCATCAGCGACGGACGGATTCACCCCGCTCGCATCGAAGACGTCGTCCGAAAAGTCGAGCAGGAAATGGACGTCAAAGTTCGCGAAATCGGTGAACAGGCTACCTTCGACGCTGGCGTCCACGGTATCCACCCCGAACTGGTCCGCCTCCTCGGGCAGCTCCAGTATCGCACCAGCTTTTCGCAGAACGTCCTTCAGCATTCCCTCGAAGTCTGCTCCCTCTGTGGCATCATGGCCGCTGAACTCGGCCTCGATGTGAAAAAAGCAAAACGGGCCGGACTGCTTCACGATATCGGCAAGGCCGTCGACCACGAAGTCGAAGGACCTCACGCCCTTATCGGTGCCGATCTGGCTAAAAAATACGGCGAAAGCAAGGAACTCGTCCACGCTATCGCTGCTCACCACGAGGATGTCGCACCAACAACGACCCTCGCGGTCCTCGTTCAGGCCGCAGACAGCCTCTCCGGCGCCAGACCCGGCGCACGTAAGGAACTGCTCGAGAACTATGTAAAACGTCTCGAAGAACTCGAAGAAATCGCAACATCATTCGACGGCGTCGACAAAGCATACGCTATCCAGGCCGGCCGCGAAATTCGCATCATGGTCGACTCCGAACGCGTCGACGACGACCGTACCTACATGCTCTGCCGCGATATCTCGAAAAAAATCGAAGACAACCTTACATACCCCGGACAAATCCGCGTTATCTGTATCCGAGAACGACGCGCTGTCGGTTATGCAAAATAACCAGCACGCTTTCACGAGTACTCAGGCCAGAAGCACAAGCTTCTGGCCTTTTTTTATTGGGGCGCCGCCCCAAACCCTGCAAGGGGCGCCGCCCCTTGACCCCGCCCAAGGACGAGGCCCTTGGGAATCCCGCTTTCGCTCAAGAAATATGGCTGAATGGGATGAAAGCTCCGCTTTCCTCTCCATCAGCCATATTTCTTGAGCTAGGGGAATTTCCCGAACGCGTGTTCTTTTGCCTTTTCCAGACCGCACTTATTCCTTTTGAACGCCGAAAGGCGTTCAAAAGGAATGGTGGCAACTCGCAGAAGAGAAAGAGCTTCTTTACGCCATTCTCACCCAAGTTTGAATTTCATTCACGCGAAGCGTGGAGGGAATTCAAACTCGATGAGGATACGTAAGGGAATCATTCCCTTACGCGGGGTCCGGGGCTGGCCCCGGTTCTCTTCCCTCCCACCCATCCAGCTCTACGCACTCCCCACCCATCCAGCCGGCCCAAAGCACCTATCATCGACGCATATCCATGCTTTTGAGATGTAAGCACGCTATTGTGTTGACAAAAAAGGGGGAGATATGGCTACAGTAAAATATGATGGATAGGGAGAGGGAGGTTCCCATGACACAGAGCAAAAAGCTTGCGCTACTTATTATCGTTTTCTGCAGCGGTTTATTCTTCCCTGCATACTCTCATGGAGGAGACACACACTATGTAGGTTCAAGGGCGTGCGCGGAGTGCCACGAGAAAGAATACGCAAACTTCACAAAGTACGCGAAGAAAGCTCATTCGGACCAGAGCGTGAAGCTGATGGCGTCGGACCTGACCAAGAAGGAGCTTGAGGGCTGCTACTCGTGCCACACAACTGGCTACGGAAAGGCGGGGGGCTTTATCAGCTACGAAGAGACACCGGAACTTGGGCACGCGGGATGCGAAGTGTGCCACGGACCCGGCGCAACGCATAGCGAAGACGGCGACCCTGAATCCATAACACTGCGCCCATCGCTCAAGAGCTGTGAAACATGCCATAGCGACGAACGAGTACGGACCTTCAACTTTAAGCCCATGCTCTTTGGTGGTGCACACTAACGGGGAGACACTATGAATTTCTATAGCAAGTCGCTCCAGCTCAAGATTCTTGTTCCGGTGTCCATAGTGACACTGCTCACGTTTATCACACTTGGCGTCACAATCTCCAAACGCCATAGACAGGCCACAGATGAAATTCTGCAACAGGCGACGACCCGCCTTTCGGCAACGCTGCTCTCGGCGATTGAAGAACCGATGCGAATTGGAGATAACGCATCGACCAAGGCGCAGCTCGTTAAAATTGCAAAAGACTACCCTGACGTTCAGGTCTACCTGACAAACTTCAGGGGGAACGTCACATACTCCACCGACCCCAAAAGCATCCGCACCCAGTTCACAGACAGCTATGCAAACGGGAAACTGACCCAGCAACTTTCTGCCAGCCTCTCACGCGGAGAAAATTCAAGCGCTCTCCACGAGTTCGCGGGGCGCCCATACTTCTCCAATATCCAGACAATTCCTAATGCCCCAGCCTGCCACCACTGCCACGGTGCGTCGCAGGCAGTACTGGGTTCCATGATCTTCCTGCAGGACGTCAGCCCGGAATTCGCAGAAATGCGTACTTCGGAAAATCTGACCCTTGGCATCTCCCTTGGCGGAGCCGTTGTTCTGCTCCTTGTGCTGCTTGGGTTTATCCGAAAAATGGTGCTGGGCAAGGTGCTGAATATCGCAGAAATCAGTAGCCGAATCCGGGATGGAGACTACGAGGCTCACTTTGAGCGAAACGGCAACGATGAACTGGCAAAACTGTCTGACAACCTGCACGATATGGTGCAAAAAGTTCAGGATCAGCTCCAGTATAGTCAGGGAATTCTGGAAGGAATCAGCACACCGCTCATTGTTACGGATAAAGAACGACGAATCACCTTTGTGAATAGCCCGATGCTCCACGCACTGGGGAAAGAGGGGCAAGACCTGACAGGCACTCCCCTGTATAATCTCATAAGCGCACAAAACGCAGACCGAAGTCACCTCGCCAAGCACTGCATAGAACAGGGAGAAAGCGATTCGGGGCTGCTCCACTTTACGCGAAATGATGGCACAGTAGTGCCTCTGCACTTCGATGTTTCACCGTTGCAGGACGCCAATGCTGAAACCGTCGGCGCAACCCTGATGATGATCGACATGAGCAGAGAAGAGAAGGCACGCGAACGAATCAGCCAGCAACAGGAAAAGCTGCTCAAAGTCGCGGCCAAAGTCACGGATGTTTCGACAACACTCAGCGGCTCTGCCCAAAAGCTGGAACACGAAATGGACGAACTGACGAGCAACGTCACCCAGACATCAAGCCAGACAGGGCAAGTCGCGACGGCAATGGAAGAAATGAATGCGACCGTTCTGGAAGTCGCAAAGAATGCCAATCAGGCCGCGGAAATTTCACAGGAAGCAAGCACGGTGGCCCAAAGCGGCGGGAAGGAAGTGGACAGGACAGTCGGCGAAACCCGGCAGGTCGCCAAAACCACACAAGAACTTGCGCAGTACCTCGAAGACCTCTCGAACAAGGCCGACAATATTGGATCAGTGATGGAGGTCATTTCTGACATTGCAGACCAGACCAACCTTCTGGCCCTCAACGCAGCCATAGAAGCGGCGCGGGCGGGAGACGCGGGCCGTGGTTTTGCTGTTGTCGCAGACGAAGTCCGCAAACTGGCCGAGAAAACCATGAACGCGACCAAGGAAGTGGATCACGCTATTGAGGCAATCCAGACGAGCACCCGGGCAGCAGTTCGGGAAATGGAAAATACCAGAGAACGCGCCGAGGGGACGGAGAAGCTCGCAGAAAATGCGGGAGATGTGCTTGAAGACATCGTGACCCGCTCAGATTCCATTGCCGACATGGTTCGCTCCATCGCAACAGCAGCAGACCAGCAGTCTTCTACCAGCGAAGAGATCAACATCAATGTCTCGACCATTAACGAGCTTACCGGAGATATTGCAGAACGCGTGGCGTCAGCAAACCGGGCAATCAAAAATGTCACCACAATGGCAGGCGAGCTTAACGAGCTTATCGAACAGTTCAAACGTACTGAGTAATCACATCACAAACAGCAACAAGGGCAGAGCATAGCGTTCTGCCCTTTTTCTCTGCCCTTCCCCCTCGCGAAAGAACGTCTTTCATGTTATCTTTCTGCCAGTTTATCCGAAGAGTTTATTTGACAAGAACAGGTATTGCTTACACATTCATACGGTAAAACCAACTCCTGTTCATACATCAGTAGCACACGGCCCTTTCTCTTTTCGACACAGTCGCAAAAGACACAGGACTCCCCCACTACTGACAGCCAAGAGAGGACACCAAAACAGACAGCCTTTCCATTTTCTTCAGATTTTCTAAAAAAAATCCCAAAAGGCTCTTGCCAAGGCATGCGTTTATCGCTAATAGTTCTCATTAACAAAACAAGAGCACAAACTCCCTGACAAAATCAGGGCCAGGAGGAGACATGCCAGAACTGCGTGAAGTCTATAAATGTAAAGCTTGTGGTAATATTGTCGAAGTCCTTCACGGCGGTGAGGGCGACCTCAACTGCTGCGGTGCCCCCATGATGAAATACACTGAGAACACTGTTGATGCTGCAAAGGAAAAGCATGTTCCGGTGATTGAAAAGACAGCAAACGGCTACAAAGTTTCAGTCGGCAGCGTTGCTCATCCGATGGAAGAAAAGCACTACATCGAATGGATTGAGCTGTATGCTGATGGCCGTTCCTACCGCAAATATCTGAATCCCGGCGACGAGCCTGTTGCGGAATTCTGTATTGAGGCGACGAACGTGAGCGCCCGTGAATTCTGTAACCTCCACGGCCTGTGGAAGGCATAAGACTTTTTTGAGGTGAAAAAATGGATAATTACGTCTGTACTCTTTGCGGCTATGTGTATGACCCGGAACAGGGTGATCCTGACAACGGAGTAGCCCCAGGCACCTCCTTTGATGATCTTCCCGACGACTGGGTTTGCCCAATTTGTGGCGCTCCCAAAACCGATTTCGAAAAAGACTGATACGTTATGCCCACCGCAGTCCCTGCGGTGGGCATTGCAGAGTAAAACACCAAGGATACCCCTTGGCTTGTGTTCTCATCTGCAAGGCTTTTACACAACACACACAAAAAAAGACCAAAGAACATGAGACCAATTGAAATCAAAAAAGACATTTTTTGGGTAGGCTGCGTTGACTGGAACGAACTGAACTTCCACGGGTATTCCATTGCACGCCACGGAACCACCTACAACGCCTACCTCGTCAAGGACGAAAAGATCACTCTTTTTGACACCGTAAAGGCAGAATTCCGCGAAGAATTCCTCGAAATGCTTTCTCAGGTCGTCAACATTGAGGACATCGACTACATCGTGGCCAACCACCTTGAGCCTGACCACGGCGGACTTTTGGCAGACCTTGTCGAGCTGGCAAAACCGGAAAAGGTTTTCTGCTCGCCAATGGGCAAGCGTGCCATCGACGCGCATTTCCATCAGGAAAACTGGCCCATTGAAACAAAAAAGACTGGCGACAAGATCAGCCTTGGCAAGCGCACTGTTGAGTTTGTGGAAACCCGCATGCTCCACTGGCCCGATTCCATGCTGTCCTACATTCCCGAAGACAAGCTGCTCATCACCAACGATGCATTCGGTCAGAATGTCGCATCCACAGAGCGCTACGCTGACGAGATGGACAGAAATTTCCTGAAACGCCGCATGACCGAGTACTACGCCAACATTGTTGTGCCGTACTCCCCTGTCGTTGAAAAAACGCTCAAGGGTGTCGAGGAACTCGACCTCGACGTTGACATGATTGCACCAGACCACGGCGTCATCTTCCGCGGCAAGGAAGATGTCGCATTCGCCATGAACAGCTACGCCGAGTTCGCTTCCCAGAAGCCCAAGAACCGCGCAGTCGTGGTGTATGACACCATGTGGCACTCCACCGAGAAAATGGCCAAAGCTATTGTGACTGGCCTTGTCGACGAAGGTGTCAGTGTTCGTCTGATGCACCTCAAGAGCTATCACCACTCCGAGGTCATGACAGAAGTCTTCAACGCTGGAGCTGTGATTGTTGGTTCACCAACGCACAACAACGGCATTCTTCCTCTGGTGGCAGACATGCTCACCTACATGAAGGGCCTGCGCCCCCAGAACAAGATCGGCGCAGCCTTCGGCTCCTTCGGCTGGAGCGGTGAGTGCGTCAAGGCCATCACTGGCTGGCTTGAAGACATGAGCTTTGAGATTGTTGACCCGGTCAAGACCAAGCACGTCCCAGACGCCACTGCCCTTGAGCAGTGCGTTGAGCTTGGCCGCGCCGTGGGCAAGGCCCTCAAGGCAAAGATCGACGAGTAAGCTTCTGCTGCCGGGGATTCGGCTGTCTCCGGCAGCACTTTTGTATTGAGTCCAAACCAACCCACGCAAGGGGGGGCATCATGGATGCACTGTTCCTCTCGCGGCTCCAGTTCGCGGCCGCGTCTATGTTTCACTTCATTTTTGTCCCGCTCACGCTTGGGCTTTCCATCCTCGTTGCGGTGATGGAAACCAAGTACCTCCGTTCCGGAGACGAGACCTACAAGCGGATGGCCAAATTTTGGGGAAAGCTTTTCCTCATCAACTTTGCCCTTGGTGTGGTGACGGGTATCACGCTGGAGTTCCAGTTTGGTACCAACTGGTCACGCTACTCAGAATACGTTGGTGACATCTTTGGCTCACTGCTCGCCATTGAAGCAACTGTCGCCTTCTTTCTTGAATCGACCTTTATTGCAGTCTGGGTCTTTGGCTGGGAGCGCATCAATCCAAAGCTGCACTGTGCGTCCATCTGGATTGTCGCCATCGCCAGCAATATTTCCGGTCTGTGGATTCTGCTCGCTAACGGGTTCATGCAAAACCCCGTTGGTTACGTTCTGCGCAACGGCCGCGCCGAACTGGCGAGCTTCACTGACGTTGTAACCAACCCCTTTGGCTGGCTTCAGTTCTTCCATGTCATCCCCGCCGCCATCATCGTTGCTGCATTTTTTGTCATGGGTATTTCTGCCTGGCACCTGCTGAGAAAAAGCGACGATAACTTCTTCACTAAATCTTTCCGCATGGGTGCGACCTGGGGACTGATCTTCTCCATATTTGTGCTGGCCGAGGGCCATGTCCACGGCAACGACGTTGCCAAGCTCCAGCCTGCCAAGCTTGCCGCAATGGAAGCGCACTGGGAGACCACAGACAACGCCCCCATGTATCTTTTGCAGATCCCAGATCCAGAGAACGAGCGAAACCTTGTTCAGGCTCTTCCGATCCCCGGCCTGCTTTCTTTCCTTGCCTTTAACGATCCGTCCGCCACGGTGCAGGGACTCAAGGACTTCCCCAAGGAAGACCGTCCGCCCGTCATGCTGACCTTTATATCCTTTAGAGCAATGGTCGGTCTCGGCTCCCTGTTTATTGGCCTCTCCTTCCTCGCATGGCTTTTGCGAAACAGAATCACGAACTACCCGCTTCTGCTCAAAGTCCTTGTCTGGTCAATCCCACTCCCCTACCTCGGCCACCAGTTTGGCTGGATTGTGGCAGAAGTCGGTCGCCAGCCGTGGATTGTCTACAACCTGATGCGAACCTCTGATGCTGTTTCCGCTATCACCACCTCGCAGGTTGGCATCTCGCTTGCCGCCCTCGTCGGGATTTATCTCCTGCTTGGTGCCGCAGACATCTTCCTGCTCTTCAAGTATGCCCGGAAGGTTCCGGAATAGGCCAAAAACGTGGAACTGGAATACCAACTTTTTTCTCTGAAGAGGTAGCGATATGTTAGAAGCAACGTGGTTCCTGCTGTGGGGCCTGCTCTGGGCCATCTATTTTATGCTGGACGGCTACGTCCTCGGCATGGGCACCCTGATGCCTTTCATCTGCAAGAATGAAGACGAGCGCCGCACGATTTACAACGCGGGCGGCCCGTTTTGGGAAGGCAATGAGGTCTGGCTCGTCACCGCTGGTGGCGTCACCTTTGCCGCCTTCCCCAAATCCTATGCGGTCATGTTTTCATCCATGTATTCCGCGCTCTTTCTCCTGCTTTTTGCCCTCATCCTGCGCGGCGTCTCTTTTGAGTTCCGCTCCAAGGTAGAAAGCAGCACCTGGCGCGCAATCTGGGACGGCTGCCATTTCATCGGGAGTCTCGCCCCGGCCCTGCTGCTTGGTGTCGCATTTGCCAACATCTTTCGCGGCATTCCCATTGACGCCAACGGCATCAATCAGGAAGGACTCCTTCAGCTTTTGAACCCCTATGGACTCGCTGGCGGCGTGCTTTTTGTTGTCCTCTTTCTCTTACATGGCGCTCTCTGGCTCTGCATCAAGGCCGAAGGCCCTCTGCATGACCGCGCCGAGGCGACCGCACGCAAGCTTTGGCCCCTCGCCGTCCTGATGGTTCTCGCCTTTGTCGTCTACTCCGGCGTCGAGACGCAGCTCTTTGCCAACTATCTGGCGATGCCCGCTCTCTTTATCATTCCCATTCTTGCCGTCGTCGGTCTCATTGGTTTACGCACCGCCCTCGGCAAGCGGCAGGCATGGAAATCTTGGTTTTACTCCAATCTCGTCATTGTCGCCTGTGCCTTCTTTGGCGTCATCGGCATCTTTCCGCGGCTTTTGCCCTCCAGCCTCAACGACGCATGGAGTGTCACCATTTCCAACGGCGCGTCATCACCTTTGACGCTCAAGATTATGCTCGTCATCGCCCTCGTCATGGTGCCCATCGTCATCGCGTATCAGACTTGGGTATATGTTAAATTTAACCACAAGATCACCAAAGAAGACCTCGATTACGAGGAAGCTTATTAGCATCGGTGTTGTGTGCCGGGGTTTATCCCCAGCCTTGAATGGCGGTTGAGGCGCAGCGCGCGCGTGCCAAGCTTGGGGCAATGTTTTGTTGGGGGGGACGCTGTCCCCCCCGCCCCCTGTGAGGGGCGCTGCCCCTCAACCCCGCCTAAGGACGAGGCCCTTAGGAATCCCAAGTTCGCCCGAAATAAAAGGGGACCGAAATGTGATGAGAGCTATGCTCTCCTCTCCATTTCGGTCCCCTTTTTTTCGGTCTAATTAACTGGACGTGTGTTCTTTTTCTTTGCGCTCCAACCCTCTCTTTCTGAACGCTCGCGTTCAGAAAGAAAATGGTGGCAACGCACGGGAAAGAGAAAGAAGCCGCTTTAGGCAGCCCCAACAAGTTTAAAAGCCGTGCAAGCGAAGCTTGAACGGCTTTTAAACTCGATGAGGATACGTAAGGGAATCATTCCCTTACGCGGGGGTTTGGGGGCTGGCCCCCAATCTTCCCCCACCCACCCATCCAGCGCTAACGCGCTGGGGCAGGCTCCCAATCTTTCCCCACCACCCATCCAGTCCTCACGGACTGGGGCAGGCCCCCAATCTTTCCCCACACCCCATACAGCCTTCTCATCCCACTACTTGCCGCAAGCGCGACCGCGGTAAGAGAAGAGGGTGCTAAGGACGCCGACGACGCGAGGGGAGAATATTTTAGGGCTAATGAAGCTGCCCGCGGCTTTCTTGTTAATTTCTGCGAGCGTGGGATAGGGGTGAATTGCTCCGGCGAGAGTGGAGAGCTTTACGCCTCCGGCCTGCACGGGCACCCACTCACAGAGAAGCTCACCGGCGTGCGGCCCGACGATTTGGACGCCAACGGGCTTGCCTTTGGAGAGAACAAGCTTGAGCTTCCCTTGCAGCTCTCCTTCTGCAAGCGCGCGATCATTGGCGCTAAACTGCTCCTCAATACACTCAACACCAGAAAGCTGCTTTCGAGCCTGCCCCTCGTTCAGGCCAATGCCAGCAAATTCGGGTGAAGTGAACGTGCACCAGGGAAGATTCGTGTAGTCGGCCTTGCGGGGGACGCGGAAAATTGCATTGGACACAACAATGCCCCCCTCGTAGCCAGCGGCATGCGTAAACTGCGGCGCTCCTGTCACGTCGCCAGCAGCAAAAATATGCTTCTGCGAGGTTCGCATACGGGAATCAACCGTAATGCCCCGGCGAGAAACTTCCACTCCTGCGTTGTGCAGTTCAAGAGCATCCATCACAGGAGCGCGCCCAAGCCCCAAGAACAACTGGGCGGCTTCACACTCATGCCCAGCACCGTCCTGCGTCTGATAAAAAACGCGGCACTGCCCATCGACCTCCTCAATACACTGAATAGAAACTCCGGTGTGCACAGTAACGCCCTCGGATTCGAGAACCTGCTGCACAAGAAGCGCCATGTCAGAATCCTGCTGCGAAAAGAGCTGCGGACTGCGCTGGAGAATCGTCACCGAGCAGCCGAGTCGCGAAAAAGCCTGCGCAATTTCACAGGCGATTGCACCGCCACCGAGGACGATCATGGATTCAGGCAGAGATTCCTGCGAAAAAATTTCCTTGTTCGTGAGGTACGGTACACTCTCCAGCCCCGGAATCGCGGGCGAACTGGATTCGCTGCCTGTCGCAATAAGCCACGATTTTGCCGTGTATTTTTTGCCTGCAACATCCACGGTATGCGGGTCAACGAACTGTGCGGGACCAAACTCGACCTGCACGCCGAGCGAGCAAAAACGTTCCACGGAATCGTGCTTTTGGATTTCTGCCTGCACCTCACGGATGCGCTTGGCCACGCGCGAGAAGTCCACAGGCGGCAGCTCAGGCTGGGGGAGTCCAAAGCGCTCGGCCTGATGCATCATGTGGTACACATGCGCGCTGCGGATCAGCGTTTTGCTCGGAACGCAGCCAAAATGCAGGCAGTCGCCACCAAGCGCGGCTTCACGCTCAATGAGCAGCACCTTTGCCCCAAGCTGGGACGCACCTGATGCGGCGGTAAGCCCCGCTGCACCTCCACCAATCACTCCAAAGTCAAAATCAAATGACGTTGCCATGTGTGCACCTCGTGCCTAATCCTGAGGCGGGAGCTTCCGGTGCCTTTGCACCACTCCCATAATTTTTTTCGTCAGCAGCGGGAACAGGCCCAGGAGCGCAAAGGACACCAGCAGGCTCGGTGAAAGTATCCCCGCCAGCGAACTCAGCTGCCCAAGCTCTTTGCCCGCGTTCACGTAGACCATCGTCCCCGGCAGCATTCCAAGCTGCGAAACCCAATAGTATCGCAAAAGCGGCATCGGGGTGAGACCCATGAGCAAATTTATTGCAAAGAAAGGAAAAATCGGAATCAGGCGCATGGTAAAGAGGTAGAATGCCCCCTCTTTTTCCACTCCGCGATTGATCGTCCCCAGCTTGTCACCCAGCTTGCCCTGCACCCAGTCCCGCAGCACGTATCGCGATGCAAAGCACGCCAGCGTCGCACCAAGGCTACTCGCAAACGACACCAGAACAAGGCCTCGCCAGAACCCAAACAGCGCTCCTCCCAGAAGCGTCATCACGGCCGCACCAGGCACCGACAGCGCCGTCACCAAAACATAAATAACGAAGTATCCGCCCATCACAGCAAATGCATGCTCCGCGTACAGCCCCCGGAACGCCTCCTGTTGCGCCTTGATATAGTCCAGCGACAAAAAACGCCCAAGATCAAACACAAAGTAGCTTGCCACAAGAGCAGCAAGAACCAGAACCAAAAAAACTTTCCCTTTTTTCATCGGCCCTCCAATGCAAAGTGTGGCAGGAGAGTGTTTGCTTGTGTGTGTGTTTTGGGGGCGTTGCCCCCAAGCCCCCACCGGGGCCAGCCCCGGACCCCGCGTAAGGGAATGATTCCCTTACGTATCCTCAGCGAGTTTAAAAGCCGTTCAAGCTTCGCTTGCACGGTTTTTAAACTTGGGTGAGATGGCGTAAAGAAGCTCTTTCTCTTCTGCGAGTTGCCACTCTGTTTTTTCTGAACGCGAGCGTTCAGAAAGAACACGGGTGTGAGAAGGCAAAAAAAACACGCAATCGGGAAACGCCACGAGCTGGAGTATGGGGCTGATGGAGAGGAGAGCATAGCTCTCATCCCACTCAGCCCCATACTCCAGCGAAAGCGGGATTCCCAAGGGCCTCGTCCTTGGGCGGGGTCAAGGGGCAGCGCCCCTTGCAGAGCACGAGACAGAGTCTCGTACCCCACCCACCCCAAAGCCCTTGCAGGGTTTGGGACAGCGTCCCAATAAAATATCCCCCAAGCCTACTCTTCCACTTCTGTATTGCATACCACGAAGCGAGGAAGAGGCAAAAGAAGAGAGAGGAGGAGCCGCATAACGCTCCGCACACGAATGTCAGCTGCGTGACACTTTATTCATACAGACAAGCAATGTTCCACACGCACAGCGCACAAAACCTAGTACTTTCGAAGGAGATACATTTCTTCCAGCCTCTCAAATAAAAAAAGTTCTCACCAAAACGAGTCTGAAGAGATGGACTTGTAATGCTGAGGGTGGATGAAACAGCGTGCCTAGGGCGAAGCACGACGATCAACCTTGCCTTAAATAAAAACATAGCAGCGTTCAGATTTCGACAGATGCCAGAACCTTTACAGGGTACACAAAGCTGCATAAAAAACGCAAATCCCTGCATACTAGTTTGTGTAATCAACCAGCTTTTACACTTCACCAGAGTTGGAAAAGAGAAAATCTACAGATGAAGCGACCTCTACAAGAGGGGGAATACAGACACAACAGAGTGTCAACTTTTCAGAATTCATATTCAGGTTGTAATATCCAGTAAAAGAATATAACAGGTGCCCTGTTTTCTAGAGATTTAATCAACGTGGGCATGCCCACACAAAAGCCCCCCTCAGGAGGTTCTTCATGGCCGGTTGTAAAGCCCAAAGACCACCTGTTGAGCCTGTCGACATTTCAGGAATTGCTCCTGTCGGCAAAGGCAACACACAGACAATGGAGTCCATCACTTACACGATGAATGCTCCCCACGGCGTTGACCCTAACGAGATGTTTTTTGTTCAGGTTGACCCCGACATCTGTGAAGACTGCGCAGAATGCGAAGACTACTGTCCTACTGGAGCCATCCAGGAGACCGAAGACGGCGTTCATGCTGTCGTTGATCCTGCCGCATGTGTGAACTGCGGTCAGTGCCTCGCAAACTGCCCCTTTGGTGCAATCTACGAGACAGTCTCCTACGTGGACGAAATTTTTGAAAAGCTCCGCGACCCCGAAACCGTTGTTGTGACCATGCCTGCTCCGGCAGTGCGCTACGCCCTTGGCGAGTGCTTTGGCGAGGCCACAGGTTCTGTTGTTGGCGGAAAGATGCACGCAGCGCTCAAAAAGCTCGGCGTGGATTACGTCTGGGATACGGAATGGACTGCTGACCTGACCATTCTGGAAGAAGGCACAGAGCTGATTCACCGCGTGAAGACTGGCGAAATGCCGCTTCCGCAGTTTACGTCCTGCTGCCCCGGCTGGGTCAAATTCGCAGAGACCTACTACCCAGATCTCATCCCGAACCTGTCCACCTGCCGCTCCCCAATTGGCATGATCGGCCCGATGGCAAAGACCTACGGCGCTGAGCAGACCGGCGAAAATCCCAAAAAGATCTACACCGTGTCCATCATGCCCTGCGTTGGCAAAAAGTACGAAGGCCTGCGCCCCGAGCTGAAATCCAGCGGTTACCGCGACATTGATGCAACCATCAATACCCGCGAACTCGCCTACATGATCAAAAAAGCTGGCATTGAATGGAACAGCCTGCCGGAGATTGAAGCAGATCCTGCTCTGGGTCTCTCCACCGGTGCTGCAACTCTGTTCTGCACCAGCGGTGGCGTCATGGAAGCTGCACTGCGCCTCGCCTACGAGGAACTCTCTGGCGAAAAGCTTGCAACTCCTGACATCAAGGTCGTGCGCACCCACGAAGGCATCAACACCGCAGACATCACGGTCCCCGGTTTTGGCACCATCAAGGTTGCTGTTGTTTCCGGACTCGAAAACGCCGCAAAGCTGTGTGACGAAGTCCGTGCAGGCAAGTCTCCTTACCACTTCATCGAAGTGATGACCTGCCCCGGTGGCTGCGTAAACGGTGGCGGACAGCCTCTGGACCCCGAAGTTCAGGCTTCCCTGTTCCGCAGCATGATCGCCAAAGTGAACAAGCGCTTCCGCGCCCGCAAAATCGCCTAGAGGAGGACAGCATGAAAAAAAGTATTGCAACAATGTCCCGTCGTGGCTTCATGAAAGCTGCTGGCATCGCCTGCGGCTATGCCGTACTGGGCGTTAATCTGACCAAAGAAGCCGTTGCTGCTGCTATGGAATTCGTTGGAATCCGTCAGGCCGCAGTCTACAAGGCAGACGCCACTATCTATAAATTCCGCAAGTCGCAGGACAACCCGGCCATCATGTCTTTGTACGCCAAAGACGGCTTCCTGCACGAAGGTCCCTGTGGCGAAAAGTCACACCACCTGCTGCACACCCACTACGTGGACCGCAGCGCTTCACTGAAGGCTCTCAAGGCCAAAGGTGTTGAACTGAAGTTCTAATGCAAAAACGGGAGTTGCCTTCGGCAAGGATACGTTCTGAACCAAAGGGCCACCCCTTTTTATTTGTACTTCAAACAATTTCATCTTTTTGCTGTCATTGCCACCTGTACTTTTGCACAAAAAATCCGCAAAAGCGCCGCTCCCACGCGGGTTTTCCAGTGGTCCTGCCATTGACAGAGTCATATTGAATTACTAGGTGTGTCTATACGATTTTAATAATCGTAATACTGTTTTGCGCTTATACGACCTGCGGGGAGGACGAAAGTCTGATCCAGAGGGGAGGCTCGCGCGAATCCAGCGCACACGTTGGCACTCTGCCACGTTCTTGTGTGCTGCCTTCACGTACTCTCTTTTCTGCCCACAGTTCGTAGCCCCACACAATCGACACGCGATGCGTTTTTTGCGCACCGCACACTGCCCTGCGTGGCTACGGAGTGATCCAGAATGGAAAAAAGAATGGGAGTTATCGGCATTTTTATCTCGGACCGCAAAGAGTCCGCCAATGCCGTAAACGACATCCTCAGCGAGTATGGAGACATAGTCGTCGGGCGCCTTGGCCTGCCGTACAGGGAAAAGTCCCTTAGCGTCATTTCCCTCATCATCGAGGCCACCACCGACCAGATCGGCGCCATGACCGGTCGCCTTGGCCAGATCCACGGGGTCAAGGTCAAGTCCATGCTTGTCTAAACACAGAAAGGATGTCCCATGAAAATTGATACCACCAATGCCCATGATTTCATTAATGACGCCGAAATCTGGGCCGAAATAGAACGCGCCGAAGCACCTGCTCCTGAGCTGGTTCGCGATGTGCTGGCAAAGGCACGCGAACGCAAGGGACTGAGCCGCTTTGAAACTGCCGTTCTCCTCCAGAATACCGCTCCAGAGCTGGACTATGAAATTTTTTCTGCTGCCCACGATGTCAAAAACGGCATCTACGGCAACCGTCTTGTGCTCTTTGCCCCCCTGTATGTCACCAACGAGTGCTTTAACCGCTGCGCATACTGTGGCTTCAAGGCCGACAATGGCGATCTTGATCGCCGCACCCTGACCGACGAACAGCTTGCGTCAGAAGTCCGGGTCCTCGAAGACCTTGGACAAAAGCGCCTGCTTCTGGTTTACGGCGAGCACCCCAAGCTCGGCGCCAAGTGGATGGCGCACACCATGCAGGTGGTGTATGACACCATTTCCGAAAAATCCGGTGAAATTCGCCGCGTAAACGTCAACTGTGCGCCGCTGGACGTGGAAGGATTCCGCGAACTCCAGCAGACAGGCATTGGCACCTACCAGTGCTTTCAGGAGACCTACCACCGCGAGACCTATAAAAAGGTTCACCTTTCCGGCCACAAGGCAAACTACCTGTGGCGTCTGAATGCCCTGCACCGAGCACAGGAAGCAGGCATTGACGACGTAGCAATGGGTGCCCTGTTTGGTCTCTATGACCCCCGTTTTGAAATGCTGGCCCTGCTTACGCACGCCGCCGAGCTGGAAAAGGAATACGGCGTTGGTCCGCATACTATTTCTTTCCCCCGCATGGAGCCTGCACTGGGTGCAGACATGTCGTACAACCCGCCGTACGCCATCAACAAGCACGACTTCAAAAAGATCGTTGCCATCCTGCGCCTTGCCGTGCCGTACACCGGCCTGATCCTGACCACCCGCGAAACAGCCGAGTACCGCAAGGAACTCATTAATGTTGGCGTGTCTCAGATCTCTGCCGGTTCCCGCACCTACCCCGGCGCATACACCGACCCGGAGTATGACCGCCCGGACGTGCAGCAGTTCTGTGTTGGTGACAGCCGTTCCCTGGACGAAGTTGTCCGCGATGTTGTGTCTCAGGGCTACCTGCCGTCCTGGTGCACGGCCTGCTACCGCCTTGGCCGCACAGGCGAGCACTTCATGGAGCTGGCAAAAAAGGGCTTCATCCAGAAGTTCTGCCACCCTAACGCCCTGCTCACCTTTGACGAGTACCTGAATGACTACGCTTCGCCAGAAACCCGCGAAGTGGGCAAAAAGTTCATCCAGACCGAGCTGGCCAAAATTGAAGACGAGAAACGCCGCAGCACCATCACCAAGCGCGTTGTGCGCATTGATGAAGGCGAACGCGATCTCTACTTCTAGCCAGAGCCTCCACTCCTTTTGACAGCCTGCCGCCTGCGCTTTGCGGGTGGCAGGACTGCCAAAAGAGCGGTGCGGTGCGCCCCTCCTCCCCCTTTCTTTCGTCCTCCGCGTACCGCAGAAACAGGGACAGACAATGATTCAGATTTCCCCCGGCATTCAGGGCCTTGAGATTCCGCAGGCGCTGGCTTCGGCCACGCAGCAGATCATTTTGCACGCAGCCATGTACGGAAACTTTGCAGCACCGGCCCCACATGCCACCGCCATACGCTCGGCACTTGCAGCCAGCCCCAAACTTCGGCTAACGGCCATACGCCTTGCCCCGGACTGCCCTGAACCAGAGCGCAGCCGTGCCTTTTCCATGCTCCGCAAGGACTGGTCAAAGGACGCCCTGCGTGAGCACTTTGCTGCGTCCGATGCCTTTTTGTCAGCACTGGAGCAGGACTTTCCCGCACAGGTCCGCGTCCTGACCCGCATGGAGCTTGGCGCTTTCCCTGTTCTCATCATAGACAATGGCCTTTTTTGGGGAAGTTATGCCCACGCCAGCGTTCCAGCTCCAGAAGGCTTCTGGTTCTCGGCGCAGATGGAAGCCCAGACGCTTGCAGACTGGGCAACTCACGGCATCGCTCAAAACGCGTCCCCTGAACAGCGGGCTATGTTTCGGGTCTATGCCGAGTGCCTCCATGCCACGAAAGAGACCAGCACCACACAAGGACACAGGACATGAGCACACTCTCTTCCTCTGATATTCTCCAGTTTCTCAGTGGCAGACGGGACAGCGAGCTGTTTGCACAGGCGGATGCAGAAAAGACACGCGTCTTTGGCCGCGACATTTTTTTGCGCGGCATTGTGGAATTTTCCAACCACTGCCGTAACCGCTGCCAGTACTGCGGACTTCGGGCACCAAACACAGAACTCACGCGCTACCGCATCAGCAGGGATGACATTCTGCTGGCAACGCGCAGCATTGCCGACATGGGCCTCGGAACCGTGGTGCTCCAGTCTGGTGACGACTTCCATTTTTCTGCTGAGGAAATTGGAGGAATTATTCGCCAGATCAAGGCGGAGCGAGACATTGCGGTAACGCTCTCCCTTGGCGACAGGTCTCGCGAAGAATTTGCGCTGTGGCGTGACTGCGGGGCTGACCGCTATCTGCTCAAAATTGAGACAACAGCGCTGGACCTGTTCAGGAGATGCCGCCCCGGAGCACGATTTGACGAACGGCTTCGGCGCATCGAAAGCCTGCAGGAGCTAGGCTATGAAGTTGGCTCCGGCATCATCACGGGACTCCCGGGCATGACGCACACGATTCTGGCTCAGGACATTCTCCAGCTCTCGAAAATGGGGCTGGACATGATCGCTGCCGGGCCTTTTGTTCCGCATCCGCAAACACCCTTTGCCAACGAAGCACCGGGCGATGTGGACGAGAGCAACCGCGTGACGGCCCTGCTCCGTCTGCTCAACCCCGGAACAAACATTCCTGCAACCAGCGCACTGGATGCCCTGCGTCCCGGCAGCCGCATTGCCGCACTGAAAATGGGCTGCAACGTCGTGATGCCGTCCTTCACGCCCCAAAGCGTTCGCGCTGCCTACAATATTTATCCAGGCAAAAACATGATTCCAAGCCCGGCCCTCCAGATTGTGGAGTCGGTGCGCTCGGCCATTAGCGAGCTGGGGCTTGTTCCTTCAACTTCACAAGGTTTTTCCAGGAGAAACGCATGAGTGACAAAGCCCCTCGCGGAATCCGTCTGGTCATTGCCCTGACCGGACGCAGAAACGCTGGCAAGTCTTCTCTCATCAATGCCATCTGTGGGCAGGAGGTCGCTATTGTCTCCTCACACGCAGGCACAACCACTGACCCGGTCGGCAAGCACTACGAGCTGCTTCCCCTTGGACCTGTGACGTTTTTTGATACCGCAGGACTCGACGATCAGGGAGAGCTGGGAGAGCTTCGCGTCAAGGCCACCCACAAGGTCCTGTATCGCGCAGACATTGCCGTGGTCGTCGTTGGCGAAGATGGCATTACCAAGCACGAGCGCAGCATCATTGCCCGCGTTCAGGAGCTGAGTATCCCTCTGCTTGTGGTCTTCAATAAAAATGACCTTGCCGCACCCAAAGACGCCGACCTTGCGTGGTGTGCAGAGCAGGGATTTGTTCCGTCCGTTGTCTCCGCAGAAACAGGCGAAAACATCGACGAACTCAAAGCCCAGCTCATTGCGGCTGCGCCACAGGAATTTAAGGAAGAGCCACTGCTTTTGGGCGACCTTGTCCAGCCCGGTGAAGTCTGTGTCTGTGTTGTGCCCATTGATCTCTCTGCCCCCAAAGGCCGACTGATTCTGCCTCAGGTGCAGGTCCTCCGGGATCTGCTTGACCACGACGCCATTGGGCTTGTGAGTAAGGAACATGACCTGCCCGCAACACTTGGGCGGCTGGCCGAAGATCCCGCGCTGGTTGTGACCGACTCGCAGGCAGTGGACCTTGTGGCCAAGAATGTTCCCGAACGGGTTGCACTCACGACCTTTTCCACGCTTTTTGCCCGCTACAAGGGCGACCTGCCAGCGCTGGTCGAGGGAGCCAAAGCCATGGACAGCCTCAAGGATGGAGACACCATTCTTATTGGCGAAGCCTGCTCGCACCACACCCTCGAAGACGACATCGGGCGGGTCAAAATTCCTGCATGGATGAAGAAATACACAGGGAAAACCCTGAACTTTGAGGTCTTTTCCGGGCATGATTTTCCCGAAGACCTTGAACGCTACAGCCTGTGCATTCACTGCGGCTCGTGCATGCTGAACCGCCGGGAGATGCTCCGCCGCATCCGCGAATGTCGCAGGCGCGGGGTACCGATCACCAACTACGGCGTGGCAATTTCCAAGCTGCAAGGCGTGCTGGAACGTATTATCGCCCCATTTGGACTGTAATGAGACAAAGACGCTCTGGAGAAACTCCACAGCGTCTTTTTTTCTGCTCAAGCTTGAATACACGAAACTTTTTGTGGCGGGATTGAATTTTCGGCGCTAGCATTGCACATCTGTTCGCGGGCAAAAAAAAGATATTTTTTTGAAAAACAGAGTAATTTCCGCGAATATCAACGGCTCGTGCAGTCATTCGCCCTTTTTTTTGGGGAAATAACGCACGGGAAAAACACGCAATACAATTGACGAAACCACATTGAGCGTGGTAGTGGGCTGCTGTTTGTGAATGTTTGAACTTAGTGCAGTCCACTCCTGGAGACAGCACATGTTCTTTGGCAAACGAGATCCTTCTGAGCGACCACTTCTGGACCTCATGGGCGACATCGGCTCCATCGGCATGCAGCTGGTGGTATCTACATTCGTCGGTCTTGGCATGGGCTATTATCTCGATAAATGGCTCGGTACCAAACCGTGGATGCTGATAATTTTCCTTATTCTAGGCATTGCTGCTGGCTTCAAAAATGTGTACGAGCAAGCAATGCGGATGATGAAAGCAAACGAGGCTCCCCATGAGCATAAAGACAATGAATGAAACGTTTGAGGCCCGGCTGTACCACATGGGCTATGTTTTGCCCGATGTGCGCGCGCTGGTTCGCAATCAGTTTTATCTCACGGGGCTGAGCTTTCTCGTTGCAGTTGCCACGGGGTGGATGCTTCCCTTTATATGGGACTTCTGCGCTGGGGCGGTGCTCATGACGCTCAACTTTTCGTCGCTAGCCAAGTTTGTTCAACATCTCATTCACAGGCAAAAAGGCGCTGTGGTCCAGCTGCTTGTCAGCTTTTATGGCCGCCTGCTCCTTACAGGTCTGGCCTTGTATGCACTCATTGCATGGGGAAACGCAAATGTGGTGTCTCTGCTGGCTGGGCTTTCCACGGTAGTGGTCACGATTCTCATCTGGGGTGCCGCCCAGGTGATAGGGAAAAACGCGAAGGAGGCGTAAGCAAATGGCAGGTGGATTATCACACCCGGTTCTTCTGGTTCCTGACGCACTCAAGGCTGTGGGAATCAATGTCCCGGTTCACGTCAGCCTTACCTGGACCGTGATGCTGTTCCTCTTTGTTCTGGCGTTTCTCGTTAGCCGTAACCTGAAAATGGTTCCAGGAAAACTCCAGAACATTTTTGAACTGATTATTGACGGACTAGAAAACTTCGTTGTCGTCAATGCAGGCGAAGAAGCCCGCAAGGTTTTTCCAGTTTTGTGTACGCTCTTCCTGTTCATCCTGCCCCTGAACTGGGCCGGACTTGTTCCAGGTTTTGACGCACCAACGGCAAACATCAACACCAACGCCTCTATGGCACTGTTCCTGTTTGTCTATTACAACTGGATCGGCATCAAAAAATGGAAATTTGGATACATCAAGCATTTCATGGGTCCCATGCTTCCGCTGGCCCCGCTGATGTTCATCATTGAAGTGGTGAGCCACATCTCTCGTCCGCTTTCTCTTACCCTCCGTCTTTTCGGTAACATTAAGGGTGAAGAAATCGTTCTGCTGCTGATGTTTACCCTGGCTCCCATCGTGAGCACACTCCCGATGTTCTTCCTGTTTGCGCTCGCGAAATTCATCCAGGCCTTCATCTTCTTCATGCTCGGCATGATCTACCTGAAGGGTTCCCTGGAACCTGCTCACTAAACTGAGCAACTGCGTTTACACCACCATTTTGGGGGAAACGGTCATTTGACCGACTTGCATAATAACTATTTTTGGAGGTTTCCAAATGCGTAAAGCTCTGCTGACCGTACTGAACACTGTGGCTCTGGTTGCCGTCGCTTCTGTTGCATTCGCTGCTGATGGTGGCGTCGCTACCGCTTCTGTCTGGGCTTCCGCTATCGGTATGGCTATCGCTGCTGCCGGTTGTGGTCTTGGCCAGGGCATGGGCCTGAAGGCTGCATGTGAAGGTACCGCTCGTAACCCTGAGGCTTCCGGTAAAATCACCGTGACCCTGATTCTGGGTCTGGCATTCGTCGAGTCTCTGGCTATTTACGCCCTCGTTGTTAACCTGATTCTGCTCTTCGTGAAGCCTTTCGCTTAGCAGCAAAAATTGCTACACTGAGGGCCGCGCCACGGTGCGGCCTTCTTTTTCCAGTGTATTGTTAAAAATTTCACAAATATTTCGGATACATAAACAAAGTGAAAAGCCAGCATATTCCTAGAGCCACAATCCAGCGGATGGCTGTGTACATCCAGGTTCTCGAAAACCTGCAGCGTGATGGCAAGAACGTTATCTCTTCTGAACTTCTCGCCAGAACCTGTGACGTCAATCCCTCTCAGATTCGTAAGGACCTCGCCTACTTTGGCGAGTTCGGAGTCCGCGGTGTGGGCTATTACGTGCAGGACCTCATCACCAGCATCAAGCAGGCGCTTGGTGTTGACCGTGTGTGGAAATGCGCCCTCGTCGGCGTTGGTAACCTCGGTCGAGCACTGCTCAACCACAGAGAGTTCCGCCTGCGTGGATTCCATATCGTCGGAGCATTCGACTGCGATCCGTTTAAAATCGGTGAAGTCGTCTCCGGCCTCGAAGTCGTCTGCTCCCGCCGTTTGAAAGAACGGACCGCAGACCTCGGCATCGAACTCGGCGTTATTACAACGCCACCTGAGAGAGCACAGCGTGCCTGCAACTACCTTGTCGACGCCGGCATCAAGGGCATTCTGAACTTTGCCCCCGCTCGCATCGAAGTGCCAGAAGGCGTGACCGTCGAATACGTGGACTTCTTCCACCACTTCTACGCCGTCGCCTTTAACGTCACTCTCGGTTCGCAGGACTAAAGGCTCACCCCCTCGCCACCCTCTCGGTGGCAACGCCTGCACCTCCCGTGCAGCTCACTTCCCGGCTCTGTCTCTTGGCTTGGGGTCTTGTCTTGTACCCTTTTACAGGCCATACCTCTCCCCTCCCGCTCAATTCAGGGCCTGGAAGCTCACCCCTTTTCCGATGGCACCGCAGACCAGCATCGCTGCGGTGCCCCCGGCTCTCCGGCTTATACCTTTTTCCCAAAAGTCTCCGTCATCTAGACGTCACTTCACTCCCTCTTCTTCATTTTCCCTACAAAAAAGTAGGGAATCTCCAGCCAGCACTAAAGATACCCCACCCTTTTAAAGAATACAGAAAACCGTTATCCAAGATACTCTTTTACGTCTACCCCCCTTTCTTACGGTAGGGTTCAAGGAGCATATGGGTTGGGCTGGGACTCTGTCCCCGCTCCCCTGCAAGGGGCGCTGCCCCTTGACCCCGCCCAAGGACGAGGCCCTTGGGAATCCCGCTTTCGCTCAAAAAATACGGCTGAATGGGATGAAAGCTTCGCTTTCCTCTCCATCAGCCGTATTTTTTGAGCTAGTGGGCATTTCCCTAACGCGTCTTCTTCTGCCTTTTCCAGACCGCACTTATTCCTTTTGAACGCCAAAAAGCGTTCAAAAGAAATGGTGGCAACACACGGGAAAGAGAAAGAGCTTCTTTACGCGGGGGTTTGGGGGCTGGCCCCCAACTGCCTATTATACATAGTAGGCAAACCATAAGCCACAAACAGTTAATATTTTAAAATAGTTATTGGTTTCGCCAGTCATAATCTAAAAACCTTTTTTTTTGATCATGGATTAATGCAAAGGCAATAGGGCGAATTGATACTGATTTTTTTACAAGTTCGTTCTCTAATATAACTGGATTAAAATCTTCGAATTTGAAGAAAGGTGCGAGTCCTAGAAGATCATCAAGGAGCTTAATATCGCATGGCTTGTCTTCTCCCTTTTTTCTGACAACCATGATAGCAGTTGAAAGTATTACTGCGACAAAAAACAGTTGTAACAAGTCCGTTGTAAAAAAGCTTAAAATAGATAAAACGACACTAAAATAACCCAAAAATTTCAAAACAAAAAATAATAACTTCACTAATATTACCACAAATGACGACTTTGCTTCTTTCTTCAATCGATACTGTGCTGAAATATGTTGCTTATAAGATATTGCCTCTTGAAAATAAAAATATTTTACTAAAATATAGTCTATAAAATCATACTGCATCCATGTAGCTTTTCGATATTCAAAAGCAACTGACTCAAGTTCTTCACTATTAAAAGGGAAATGCGAACTTTCATCAAGTAACATACTAGTTAAATTTTGGTATGATAAAACAGGTATTGCTTGGTCTAAATCATTTGCGATCCCATTTGCAAAAATAGGCTCACCTAGTCTTGAAATAATATTTTTCGCAAAACTAAGGCGCCAACTGTATTCTTCAGCTGTTATCTTTTCCTTTAACGATCTACTACGAATAAGTTTAAACACATGCTCTGTCAGCGATCGAAAAGAACTTACCTTGGTTAAAAGTTCCTTTTCTATTGCTATACAACTTTCCTTATCAATCTGATTTATCATGATATTTTTTAATCTATTCTATTTGTAAAACAAAGGAATATTTTTGAAAAAACTACAAGGAAAAGTAAACATATGAAGATTAGAACAGCGCAATTTTTCCGATTCATTTTGTTCCGCTGCATAGTGTTCAAGGATCCACAAGATTACACTCTTGTCGTCTTTCCAATTAGAAACCACTTATTCATAATTACAGATCTGCTTTTTCTGCATAATCCTCCCCAATTCCCCACACCCCACTTATAACGCGGGGCGGTCGAGAGAGCGATAATTGATAGCTTCGGCGAGCTGCACGACGGAGAGTGAGGCAACGCCGTCGATGTCGGCAATTGTGCGGGCAATGCGAAGAATGCGGGTGTACGCGCGGGCGGAGAGTCCGAGTCGCTGAACAGCTTTCTCGAGAAAGGCATGCTCCTTGTCGCCGAGGGAGCAGTACTGCTCAAGCAGTGCCCCACTCAGCGCAGAGTTGGTGCTTATACCAGTGCCTTTGTACCGCTCACACTGAACCTTGCGCGCCGAGGCAATACGCTGCCGCATGCTCGCAGAATCCGCGCCCTTTGCTGGTGCCTTAAGATCGGAATAGGCAACGGCAGGCACTTCAACATGCAGATCAATGCGATCGAGCAAGGGACCGGAGAGACGCGAACGATAGGCGGTGACCTGCCGGGGCGTGCAGACACAGACGTGCTGCGGGTCGCCATAATACCCACAGGGACAAGGGTTCATGGCCGCAACAAGCATAATGCTGGCGGGATACGTGAGAGACATTGCGGCGCGGGAAATCGTGACGGAGCCTGTTTCGAGCGGCTGCCGAAGGACTTCGAGAACATGCTTCTTGAATTCTGGAAGCTCGTCGAGAAAAAGCACACCACGATGCGCAAGAGAGACCTCACCGGGACGCGGATAGGTGCCACCACCAATAAGGCCGGCGTCAGAAATGGTGTGATGCGGAGAACGAAATGGACGGGAAACTCGAAGCGGCTCCGAGCCGAGCAGACCGGTGACAGAATAAATTTTGGTGACCTCAAGCGCTTCGTCAAAGGTCAGCGCGGGGAGCACCGTGGGAATACGACTGGCAAGCATGGTCTTGCCACTGCCGGGAGGACCAATAAACAGCAGGTTGTGCGAGCCTGCAGCGGCAATTTCAATGGCCCGCTTGGCGTGCTCCTGCCCTTTCACTTCCGAAAAATCGATGGGATACTGCTCCCGGTTCTCCCATAAGGATTCAAGGGGACACGCACTTGGGGGGATATCCTTCTCGCCATTTAGAAACTGAACCGCCTCTGCAAGAGAGCCAACACCAATGACAGAGACATCCGTAACGACCGCAGCTTCCGCGGCATTCTGGTGAGAAACAATCAATCCCTTGGCGCCCTGCTCCCGCGCTTTTGCCGCAACAGCCAGAACGCCGGGAACGCCTTTGACTTCGCCTGTAAGCGACAGTTCACCACAGAAGTACCATCCATGAAGGAGAGAGGCGTCCAAAGCCCCAGACGCAGCAAGAAGCCCAAGACTGAGCGGCAGGTCATAGCCACTGCCTGCCTTTCGAAGATCAGCAGGGGCAAGGTTCACTGTTATGCGGGTTGGCGGGAGCTTAAACCCGGAATTCTTGAGCGCAGAAAGCACACGCTCCTTGCTCTCGCGCACGGCCCCCTCCACAAGCCCAACCATCGTGAAGGCGGGAAGCCCGCTACGAGACATGTCCACTTCCAGCTCAACCTTCTGCGCATCAATACCGTGTAGCGCTGCACTCCAAACCTTCGCCAGCATGAAACTCTCCTACCTGCTTGAATTACAGACAGTTTCTAGCACGTTTTGCCAGAATTTGCCTGCCCAAAGGAAAAGGCAAAACAGCTTGAGAAAAAAAGCCGAGAGAGCCTGCAAGACAACAAAAAAAGAGGAACGGCTCGCGAAAGCCGCTCCTCACACGGTACGAAATCCCAGTGCGATCAGGAGTGGTTGTGCTCCTTTATTAGGAGCATAAGCCCGCCAGAAAAAAGCTAGTCAGGCACGATCTTTTTCTGGTCGAGCAGAAGGGCGAAATCCTTGTTTGGAACGGGCTTCGAGAAGAGATAGCCCTGCCCATACTGGCAACCGTGCTCTCGCAGGAACTGAACCTGCTCCGCAGTTTCCACACCTTCGGCCACAACTTCCAGCCCAAGATTCGCGGCAAGGGAAAGAATACCACGGGCAACCGTGTCGCCCTGGCTTCCGCGGCCAGTGATGTCCATAACAAATGATTTGTCGATCTTGAGCGTGTTGATAGGAAGCTTGCTCAGATAGGCAAGCGAGGAATAGCCAGTCCCAAAGTCATCGAGCAAAATCCTCACGCCCATGTCGGCTACCTCGGAAAGGATCTTCACGGCCCGGTCCATGTTCTCCATAAGCAGCGTTTCCGTGACCTCGACCCCAAGCTGATGCGGCTTGAGCGTTGAATTCTCCAGAACATGCGCAATGTTCCCAGGCAAATCCCCGGAGTTAAAATGCAGGGCAGAAACATTGACCGAAATGCGGAAGTCCGGTGGCACCTTGTCTCTCCACTTCTGAACCCGCTCAACGGCTTCTTTCATGACCCAGTTGTCGAGAGGAACAATAAGCCCGGTCTCCTCAGCAAGCGGAATAAACTCGTTTGGAGTGACAATTTCACCGTCAGGCTTCACCCAGCGCACCAGCGCCTCTGCTCCAATAATCTCGCCTGTCTCCAGATTGATCTTCGGCTGATAAAAAATGAGGAAATTTTTCTGCTTGAACGCCGTACGCATCTCGGCTTCCAGTTCGAGCCGGGCCATTGCCTTGGCATTCAGGTCGGCAGTAAACAGGCTGAAAGACGAAGACGGTGACGTCTTGGCCTGATACATCGCCATATCTGCATTCTGAATCAGTCCCTCAGGGCTACTGCTCCCGTCATCAGGAAAAACGGAAATGCCGATATTAAACTTGAGATAAATGTCTCGCCCCTGCAAATAGAACGGCTTGCGGAAACGCTCATTTATGGCCTCTGCAAGTCGCGCGTAGTCCTCAATTTCCTTGGCATCATCAATGAGAATCAAAAATTCATCGCCACCAACGCGCGCAATGATGTCTTTCTTGCGCATGATCTCCTGCAATCGCTCAGCAACCATCCGCAAAATGTCATCGCCCTTGCTATGCCCAAAGGAATCGTTCACCAGCTTAAAATCTTCAAGGTCAAGATTGAGCAGGCCAACGCGCGTCCCGTTTCGTGACGCAGCATCCACTGACTGGCGGATTTTTTCGAGCAAAAATGACCGGTTGGGAAGCATGGTCAGCTCGTCATAAAATGCCAGCTTTACCAGCTCATCCTTTGCCTTCTTCTGCTCGGTTATGTCTGTGAGCGAGGCAACACTCAGGGCCTCTCCGGGGACCGCAGCAACGCTCATCATCACGTCCCGAATCTCGCCATACCGCGTCCTTATGCGCCCCTCATACATCTTGGGCGCAGAAAGCGGGTCGCTTCGGCGCCGCTTGTGATTCGCCCGCATCTTGCCAATATCATCGGGGTGAAAAAGATCCGTCCACGACATCACGCCCTCAATCTCCCGGGAAGATCGACCCACAAGATTTTCGAACATGGGATTCGCCAGCAGAATCGTGGTGTCATCATCCACCAGAATTGAGGCTGTTCCGGTATTACGGAACACAGTTCGATACAGCTTTTCTGTCTCCCGCAGTGAATTCTGCGCCTCTTCAAGCTCCGTTACATCCAGAATGGTTTGCAGAATGCACCGGCGCCCCTTCCACTCCACACACGCCAGCGTCTTGAGCACACTCACGAGTGTACCATCCTTGCGCTTGAGCTTGCGCACCTCTGGCTCCGAACTCTCACCGATGCCAGAAATTTCGCTCTTTGAGCACCCTTCGTCCTTCCGGGGGCATAGAGCATCACGGCACCGGCTGCCGATCACTTCATCTGCATCATAGCCAATAATATTCAGTGCATGTGGATTGATCTCCACAACATCCATTGTCTCTTCATCAACCAGCAAAACGCCTGCATTCAGGTTTCGCAGAATTTGGGTAAAGAACTGTTCATTCTCTCCAAGGCGGGCCAGCATGCTATTCATGTTGTCCGCAAGCTCAGAAAGTTCATCGCCACCCGGCAAGGAAATACGGTCATCAAAGCTCGTCCCAAGGCTAAAGCTCCTCACCTGATCTCCCAGCTCACGGATACGGGACAGCACAAACCTGTTCAGGAGGTAGAGCTGGAGCACAGCAAAAGCGACAATACACAGCACGATTCCAGCAATATGATAGCGCATGACAGACATGCCAAGACCATGAATCTCGCGAGGCTGGTACAGTGAGAAAACCAGTGCCGGATTTTCATAAATATCACGGAGCACGCCCACGCCCACCATGTCACCGCTGATATCCACATCGCTCTCGTTTCCCTTCATGATAAGTGTCCGAATTGGCGTTGGGATTTTGGGTGAATCATATTTGTACAGGTCGACGCGCAGCTGCACCTGATCTGAAACGCTCTTGAGCATTTCGTCATCAAGCCAGCGTCCAAAGACCAGCACACCACTCGGCGGTCCCTGATGTTCGCTCGTCAGGATAGGCTGTGAGGCAACAACGACCGGTCCCTCTGGCAGAGACATAATTCCGCTCACGCCCTTGCCGCTCCGAACCGGAGCAAAAAGCGGCGTTCCCGGCGCAATGTTTCGCATCAGTGTCTCAGAAAGCGGGATAAAGACGCCCCGCTCCTTATCCACAAAGCGCGAGAACATTGTCTCACCATCAGCATCAATGATGAGTGCAAAAGCAAAATTCTGGTCCTCAAAGGTCGACAGCGGAAGGTTTGAGGTCACAAACTCTTCGTCCGGGATGTCGACGTATTCATACATGTCATCCCACCACGCCCAGTCTGCTGTCAGCCTTTCCAGCTGCACCATTTCATTCTGGATAATCATATGAACACGGGCAATATTCCGCTGAACATCACGTCTCTCTATGCGCTTGAACCCCGTCGCATAGACCCCCAGCACAACAGCTACAGAAACGATCAGCAGCACCACGCATCCCACCAGAAACATCAGGGACGCTCGTGTTCGTAAAGCTTTCATGAGCATATCCAGCTTTTATAAATTTCCAGAAAAGAAGTTTAAGCTTAGCACGCTTTCCCCTCTGCGCTCAATGAAAAGACTCCCCTCCGCTCAGCGTGTCCCCCGCCACAGGGTACAAAAAAAGCCCAGAGAAAATCTCCGGGCTTCAAATCCTGCAAACAGGAAAAATGCGTGTTTATGCAACGTTACGAAGACCGCAACGGAGCATCTTTTCTCCACACTGGAACATGATCTTCACCTTATCGTTATCAATAAGCTCAGAAACATATCCGGTGCCAAACTTGGAGTGCTCAACAACATCATCCAGCTCAAAAACCGTATCAATCGTATACGGCTTAGGATCGCCGTGGCTGCGAGCCATAAGCGCTCTCTCCCACAGCTTGCGCACTGCTTCCTGGTTCACGGCAGGATGCGCGGACTGGGACTTTTTGCGGCTCGTACGCTTCGCAGGAGCGGATGTCGTGCCGGTCGTCACCTTGCGAACCGGACTCACTCTCCCACCAGAACGCTTCACTACAGTGGGAGCTGAGCTGCTCTTTGCGACCCGCGGTGGACGGTGCTTATGCATGCTTCCACAGGCACAGCACTGAACCTTGATTACTTCACCGTCAACCATCGCGACAATGATGTGATTTGTGATGTCCTTACACCGAGAACAGCGGGACTCAGTATATCCCCCAACAGTAAGCTTCTTCGTGGCCATACGTCTGTCAATCCTTGTATCGAAGTCATTGCAAACAAAAAACCACAAGGTTGGCCTTGTGGTTGCGCTGCTCAAAATGCGTCCCACGTCGTAGACTTTTCCGAGAGCTATTGCAAGCCCTCTTGCCAAGCAGCTCGCGGTTCAAAGCTCTTTCAGCAACAATTCCAAGAAAATAGCACTCAAAAGAAAGATACCCCAAAGGTCCTACTTCTCCACCTGCACCCCAAAAAAAAGCCCGGCCAAAGCCGGGCTGCACCTGTGTTGTTATTTATAAAAACTTTTTTATTGGGGCGCTGGGGGGACGAGACTCCGTCTCGTGCTCTGCAAGGGGCGCTGCCCCTTGACCCCGCCCAAGGACGAGGCCCTTGGGAATCCCGCTTTCGCTGTTTTGAACAGGTTGGCGGGATGAGAGCTTCGCTCTCCTCTCCGCCAACCTGTTCAAAACAGCTAGTGGAGATTTCCCGAGCGCGTATTTTCTTTCTGAACGCAAGCGTTCAGAAAAAAAATAGTGGCAACTCGCCAAAGAGACAGAGGCTCTCGACGTTATGCCCAACAAGTTTGAATTTCATTCACGCGAAGCGTGGAGGGAATTCAAACTCGATGAGGATACGTAAGGGAATCATTCCCTTACGCGGGGGTTTGGGGGCTGGCCCCCAATTTCCCCACCCACCCATCCAGCGCTAACGCGCTGGGGCAGGCTCCCAATTTTTACCACCCAAAACACATTATGCTTCGAGCTGCTGAATACCATCGAGGAGCCACATTCCGCCAGAATGAGAGAGGAAGTGCCATACTTCTCTCACCTGCTCAGAGCTTCCGCCGCGTTCTTCACGCAGGAGGGCGTCAAAGTAGACAGTGGCGATAGTCTGAGTACCCTGCTCCTGAACTTCGAGGAGTCGGGCGTCCAGCATAAGGATATCAGTCTGCGAGGGGTTGGGGTCCTGCGCAGCCTGAGCTTTAATTTCGGAAAGAACGGCCGGGGTCACGAACTGCGACACGTCGTCAAAGTCTCTCGTGTCCCATGATTTTTGAAGCCGGGTGTAGGAGAGCTTTGCTCCTTTGAGGAACTCATCCGTATTAAAACCAGCGGGAACGGAGATTTCTGGTTCCTGGGAGGAGGAGGCCTGAGCGCCCAGGTTCCCCCAGCTTGCTTCAGCAGAGCTTCTGGCAGAGGAGCTGCCATAGTCTGTACTGTTCATATTCATGTTGGAGTTCGGCCCGGCACCACCATACGAAAGCCCTGCTCCCTGACCGGCGTAATCAGTTGCTCTTTTTCGTCCCCGGAAAAACTTGAGGGCAAAAAAGACCAAAAGGCCAATCAGCAAAATATCCATGAATCCGCCACCCGTGAAGGGGTGCCCAAAAAAGAGGGAACCGAGGAGTGAGCCAGCAAGCATGCCGCCCAGAAAACCACCGAAGCCACCCAACCGAGGGCGCTTATTGGTAGAATTCGTCGCAGAATTCATAGACTGCCGAGTGCTCTGCTGCCGGACGGGTTTTGAGTAACTGTGTGAGTAACTCTTGCTCCCACCAAAGGAGCGTCCGCCGCCGAAGCGTTTTGCACTGGCATAGTCGACCGCTGTCGCAGTAAGCGTTATTGCGACAAGGGGAATAAGAAAGAATTTCAGAATCTTGTTCATTTGACTCTTCCAGTTGTTGTGGTGCGTTCATACCCTATAAGGCTGCGAAAGAGGGTGTCAAGAAAGGCAAGCGCGCTTGCATCCCGATAAAAGCCGTGGCACTGTGCCCGAAATCGAGTGTAGAATACCTCTGCGGTATTCAGAAATAAGGAGAAAACAATGGCAACATGTGTAGCAAGTCACATTCTTGTTGATACAAAAGAAAAGTGCGAAGAGCTGAAAAAGCAGATTGAAGAAGGTGCAGATTTCGCAGAAGTTGCACGCCAGCACTCCAGCTGCCCCTCTGGCCGCCGCGGTGGTGATCTTGGTTCTTTCCGCCCCGGAATGATGGTTCCGGAATTTGATACCGTCTGCTTCAACGAAGAAGTCGGCAAGGTTCACGGTCCGATCCAGACGCAGTTTGGATACCACCTGATCCTTATCCGCGAGCGGAGCTAATCCCTCTTGAGACGACAAAAGCCGGAGCAGATGCTCCGGCTTTTTTATTTTCAAAATTCTGTATGCCTACCATTTCTTGGTGGGCCGTAGAAACAGCTCCAAATGACTCCGGACCGCAGCCGGGTCAACCTGATCCTCAGAAAGGTAGCCAAAATACCGCATTCTGGTCATGCCCAAGACAAGGGAACAGACCATCGTGCAGACGGTTTTCACATCAATATCGTTTCGGATTGTGCCTTCATCAGCCCCGCGTTTAAGTACCTCCAAAATACAGTCATGAATGTAGTCATGAATCGCGGCCAGCTCGTCCTGAAGTTCGGTATCTCCGTGCCCGGCGCGGAGCGGGGCATCGCGAAAAATCAAACTAAAGTACCGGCTGTTCTTGCGGACAAAGGCTGAGTATTCCTCAAGAATACTACTAATCTGACCAAAACCACCAAGGGGCGTGCTTTCCTCTAGGACGGCATCTATTGCATTTTCCAGCTCCTGCCGGAGATCACGGATAAGGTGGAGAAAAATCTCATCCTTTGATGAAAAATGCCGATAAATACTCCCCTCTGAAATGCCCGCCTCCCGTGCAAGGAGACTTGTTGGAGTGCTTGCAAAGCCTCTCTCAGAAAAGAGACGGGCGGCAGCTTCCAAAATCTTCTGCTGGGTCATCGTAATCCCTTCCGTTTCAGTTGTACTGCTGTATTCCACTCTGCATGTTGATGCCTAGTCTCACATTGGCGGCTCGTCAACCACTCTAGTGTGCCTTTTTCATCTATTGCGCATCTTTTTAAGACTGTGTTGCACACGCAATATACAGAGTACAAAGAAAAAAGAAAAGGCGGGCTCATTAATACAAGCCCGCCGATACATACGTTCATCAGAATTGATTCAATAGACTATCCGTTACTTCTCTACAGAATTAATAATATCCTGTAACTCTCCTGCAAGTCGGGCAAGATCTGTGACAGCCTGAGCAGACTGTCCCATTGCATCCGCAGTCTCGTCGGTAATCTTGTTCATCTCCTCTGCAGATTTGCTGATCTGATCGCTTGCCGCAGACTGTTCTTCTGCAGCACTCGCAATAGACTGAACCTGATTGCTGGTCTCCTGAACCATGTCCCGAATGGAGCGCAGGGCACCAATCGCCTGATCGGTGTGCGAACTGATCTGCTGCATCACGTGCTTGGACTGGTCCATCTCAGCAATGGTGCTCTCAGTGCCTTCCTGAATATCGGAAACAGCGACGCCAACTTCCTTGGTCGCACTCATCGTCTTTTCTGCCAGCTTGCGGACCTCATCTGCAACAACGGCAAAACCGCGACCAGCATCACCAGCCCGCGCCGCCTCAATTGCCGCGTTCAGAGCCAGCAGATTCGTCTGGTCAGCAATATCCTCAATGACCTGAACAATATTCGTAATGCCTCCGGCCTTGGCTCCGAGTCCCTTCATGGATTCGTCGACCCTCTTAAAGCCTTCGTGAACATTATCAAAGCCCTTGATGACACGACCAACAACCTCAGTTCCTTCTCCTGCGGTGGAGCGTGCATTCTCAGCAGTCTCTGCGGCAGAGGCAGCATTACGCGCGACCTCCAGCACCGAAGCATTCATCTGCTCAATGGCAGTTGCGGACTCAGAGGCCATAGCCCGCTGCTCGTCAGCACCCTTGGATGACTGGTCAATCTGAGCAGAAAGCTCTTCCGACGCCGAAGCGACCTGATCGGAAACAACAATGGCACGCTGGGCAACCTTTTCAATGAGAACGTTCTTCTCTTCAATCGCGAGCTGCTGAGAACGGACCTCTGTCAGATCAAACCACAGCGTCATTGCTCCACTAATCTTTCCATCAAAGTCCTTGATCGGGGTCGCAATGATCGAAAAGACACGCTGCTCACCCTTATGCGTCGTGTAATTGACCTCCTGCTCCACCTGCCGCTTTTCTTCCAAAGCAACATGAAGTGCAGTCTTGTGCTTGGGGTCCTTAAAGGCAAACTCACCCGAAGGCATTCCATAATACTCTTCTGGCTTGCCTGTAAGGCCAACAGCATCAAGCATAGGCTGGTTGACGAAAGTCAGACGTCCCTCTGTATCACCAACCCCACAAGGCATGGCCGTCCCTTCAAGCACACCCTGCGCAAAGGCAAGGCGCTCACGAAGCTGATCAGTCATCTGCCTGATGTGTCCTGCCACCTCAGCAAGCTCGAGCTTAAAGTTCCCGCGCAACTCAGCATTCAGATCACCCTTGGCAACGCCCTCGGCAAAGTGCTGAATGCGAGCCAAAGGCTCCATGATGAAGCGCCACAGCACAAAGGCAATCATCGCACTCAGAACCAGAATCGTCACAACGCCAATCAAAAGCAGGACATTCCGGATATGCAGGGCGTCCGCTTCAAGATCACGCTCATACGCCGTGGTGACCACGGTCCAGCCGAAGTCTTTATCCTTAATGAAATGTGCGACCTTGCGATGTCCGTCCAAAGTGTAACGGACCTTGCCGAAGTCAGAATTTTCAATCTGGCTCTCATAGGAACCAAGCATATTTTTTTTCAGCAACACAGAGGGATCAGGGTGAGAAATAACCCGCATGTTCTGGTCATACATGTAGGCATACCCGCTCTTGCCAAAGGAAAGCGGTGCAACAACCTTGTCGCTAAAATTCTGCCAGTCCACGCTCACGGCAATGCCGCCCATCAGCGCGCCCCCTCTCAGCACCGGAGCCATAACGACAAAAACAAGGCGGTTCGTTACTGGTGACCGAACGATTTCCGGATTCACCACAACGCCGCTCGCATTCCGAATATGCCGCAAAAAGCCATATTCCTTTGCATCCCGTCCCCGCAGCTTGTCTCCCTTGAAACTGGTTCCTGCAACAACGTAGCCGTCTTTGTTAAAAAGCATGATGGCTTCGATATTATCCTGCGACGCCAAAAGTTTTTTAAACTCTCCAACAAGCTCATAATCAGCATCCTGCAAAATCGCCCGCTGTGCTGCCCGCTGAAGCGACAGCGCCAGAGTCATGGATTTTGCATTATCAACATATGCATCCAGCTCGTGGAGAACAGAATCCCCAAGATCATCCATCAGCACGTCACTAGCCTCATGGCTCACAGACAGAACTGATCTTCCGGCATAGAAAACAATCGCCGCCACCGACAGCGAAATAACCAGAACCCCCATCAACACAAATCGGGTAGTAATACTCCGAAACTTCACAACAACCTCCAAAGGCGAAACACCTTGCATGACGTTTTGTAAACGCTTGTACGCCCTAAAAAAGGGACTGTGAGTGCTCATGTCACAGTCCCTGAGAAAAATGCAGACAGCACAGCATCGCCCAAGCTGCAAAACATCCTGGGTGGATTGCGTACACCATGCTTCCCTGTCACATTCTCAGTATCTCAACATTCCAGCCGTTCTAAGGCGCCCTTCTCTCAAAAAAAGCGACTTAAATATAAATGATTATGAATAGACGCTTTTGAAGCTTTGCGCATCGTGTGCTACGCTTCAAAAATACCCGTAAGAACCCGACGTGGGCGAAAGACACGCCCGAAAGGCGCGATACTCGCCCACTTTCCCCAAGTATTTCGGGATTTGTATCAATTAAGTTATCGGTAATTATTATCTTTTCTTTATGGCATCAAGTTTGCCTACTGGAGAAAATATGGGAAAACCAAAACTTATTGCGGTGTGCAGTTCTGGCACAAGCCCCGACAGCCTTGTGGAGCCTGTTGTTGGTCGAGCAGATTATTTTCACCTTGTGGATATACAAACTGACCAGCGCGACATTCTCCCCAACAGCTTTCGAGATCTGCAGGAAGGTTGCGGCATTCATGTTGCACAGGCTCTGTCTGCAAAGCATGTTGATGCCATCCTTGCTGGCAACTGCGGCCCAAAGGCTGCCCGCGCCCTGCGCGAGGCTGGCATCCAGGTTGTCTACCCCTTTAGTGGTACGGTAACGGAAGCAGTACAGGCATTCATTGAATCCCTGCACGAAATGAACAGCTAGCTGCTCCCAACGCCCCCAAACCATCCATTCTCCTTCTGGCAAAAGAAGTACACAAGACGCTTCTCTTGCCCGGGCGAAATATTCGCCCACCATCCTCATCCCACGAAAAAGAGGCTGCTCCATAACGGAACAGCCTCTTTTTTATTCACAAGAAAGCATAATGTCTCTTGTAGACAACAAAAGTTTGAGTCTAGTGCTTCTGGCGACTCCAAGCCTTCAGCATTCTGCGATGTGCCTTGTTCTTCCGGGCTTCTTCCAAATCACCACTTAGAGTAAACAGCGTTTCTCCAAAGTGGAACATGATTTGATAAAGAGAGAAAAACTGGGTCATCATGCGCACATCCAGCGGATGTGTCACTTCTCTGTGCCGAAGTTCAATAAGTTTCGATTCCAGCGTTGAAAGTGCCATGAGCAACGCCCGGCGGTCCACGTCTTTCACGTGCGTGCCGAGGTCCAGCATCACGGTTGCCGACTTGCCCGCAAGGTCTCGAAGTTCCCGCTCCAGCAGCAGCACTGTGCTGCACCGCTGGTCTCCGGTCTGGAGGATTCGCAGCATCGTCTGAATATCTTCTGCAAGCAGACGAACACCGTGCACAAGGATACTCAGCTCTTTCAGTTCCTTATGGAAAAACAGCGTCTCGTGGCGAATAATCGACCGGTTCTGCTGGCGGTTCTGGTACAGCTTGTCTTCAACGTCATTCAGGAAGTCATCCGAAAGCGTCACGCTTCCAACCATGAAGCTGTCAACAATACGGCAATACGCCGTCGTAAACAGTTGCAGCTCTTCCTTCACGTCATTTCGCAGTTTATCCACGCCAGACACAGGCCAGATCAGCAGCGAAACAGCAAAAGCACTCAGCACTCCGACTGAAATTTCCAGCACTCGGAAAAATGCGAAGCTCAGCCGTTCTGGGTGCCCCATACTTCCCATAAAGATAATCGTCAGCGTGATCGCCGCCATCTTGTATCGCGGGTTATATCGCGTCATAAATGCGCAAAACGCCGAGCCAAAGAAAAATGACACCAGGTGCCATTCAAAAGTTGGCGGCGTAATCAGAATCAGCCCCGCCGCAATCAGTGCACCAAGGAAAGTTCCAGAAAAACGGTACCAGCACATCTTGATGGAGTCCGCAATGGTCAGCTGCATCACAATGACTGACGTCAGCGATGACCAGTATACGAACTCAAAGCCGCACAAAGTAGAGGCAATGGTCGCAACAACTGCGGCTATGCCAACTTTCACTCCGTGGCGAAGCTGAAGCCGTGTTCTATATGAAATTGAAGAAAGTCTAAATGACATCTCTACCCTGCTGCTACATCAGCATGTTAAAAAAATTCGCGCGTCTTGCTCCACACACAAAAAACGCAGTTTCACCCCACAGCTCTCAAAACGCGTTGCACTTTTCTGCAAAACACAGCACCAAAGTGAGTACTTCCGCGTTTCCGCCATGCACTGTCGCTCTGTCATGGAGCCTTTTGCTTTAGAGTCGGCTAGCTACTCCTCATTTCCGAACCCGTCAAGGACCAGCCCTGAACAGCTCGGAAACTCTCCTGATGCAGACATAGAACCGCACGCCACAGTTCTTCGGAAAGCTATGAATAGTGGTCTATTCTACCCTATTCCTCACGTACGCCAAAGCCCTTCCCCCTGCGTTCCTCTCTCTGCATCTGGTCAGACCAGACAGCAGGCGCAAACCACAAAAAAAGGGATGCCCATCATGAGCATCCCTTTCGCGTTATCAAAGTTTCTGTCTATTTGGCGGACATGGCCCGCTTCAGGCAAAGCACTGCTCCGCCCCACGTAATACCAAGTCCAACGCACATCATGATGATTGCTCCAGTTGTCATGGCTTACCTCCCAAGGGGATTTTTCAGGGTGGAAACAAAGTCAGGGGCACTGCGGCGAGTCTGGAGGAATACGCCCAGAACAACCGTGCCAGCAAACACAACCCAACCGTAAGAAATGATGCTCGACAGGGAGTACCCACCGTACAGCACCTTGAGGTCACCAACAAAGTTGGAGATCAGCAGGAACACCAGCATCGGAACTGTCAGGTAGCGCAGGCATGCGCTCCACACTGCACCAACATAGAACTCGGAGTAGCGATTCACGTGCTCACGAACCACCTCAAGGTTACACAGCCATGTGATAAAGAAGATCTCAATCACTGCTGCGCCCATGATGCCGAAGTTATTGATGAAGTGGTCGACGATGTCCAAAATGTACAGGCCAGCGCCAGTACAGAACACCAGAGAAATAACCAGACCACCACCGCACAGGATGCTTGCTGCACGCTTACGCTCCCAGCCAAGCTTATCCATAAATGCGGAAATACAGGCCTCCACAATGGAAATGTGGGAGCTGATACCAGCTGTCGTCAGCGCAAGGAAGAACAGCGTACCAAACAGTGCTGGCATCGGCATCAGGTTGATCGCCGTGGGCAGCGTAATAAACGCCAGACCAACACCGCTCGACACAACCTCTTTCACACCAACACCCTGCTGGGCTGCCATGTATCCAAGAACTGCAAAGATCATCACACCCGCAGACATTGAGAAACCGCAGTTAATAAAAACGGTCATGCAGGCGTTGTTGTTAATGTCTGCCTTTTTCGGCAGGTAACTGGAGTAAGCAATCATGATTGCAAAGCCAATGGACAGCGTAAAGAAGATCTGTCCGTATGCAGCAACCCAGACTTTATAGTTCGTCAGAGCACTGAAATCAGGCTTGAACAGCCAGTTCAATCCGTTCATGGCACCATCAAGGGTCACCACTCGGGCAATCATGACCAGAAGCAGAATAAACAGCGTCGGCATAAGCACTTTGCCCGCACGCTCAATTCCTGCTCGAACTCCAGAAACAAGGCACACCCATGTGATGGCCCATGCCAAAACAACGCTCAAAAGAACCGTCGTCTGCATGCCGCCCATGTCAAACGGTGAGCTGCTCAGACCAAGGTACTGTCCAAAGAAGAAGTCCTTGGGAGCATCGCCCCACGCCTGCGTTACGGCAAAGCCCGTGTAGGAAATCGACCAGCCAATAACCGCCACGTAGTACACGGCAATCACCGCTGCGACAAAAACCTGCATCCAGCCCAACCACTCCCACTTGGGATTGATCGCTGCAAATGTTTTGGGTGCTGAGCCTCGGAACTTGTGACCAAGCCCAAACTCAAGAATCATGAAGGGGATGCCCGCTGTGAGCATCGCAAAAATGTAGGGAATCAGAAATGCCCCGCCGCCATTCTCATACGCCATATACGGAAAACGCCAGATGTTTCCTAACCCAATGGCAGACCCAACGGCCGCGAGGATAAAACCAACCCTCGAACCCCACTGTTCGCGCTGTGACATGTCACACCTTCCCTAAAAAGATATACTATCTCAAATTCATACTCTCTACGGTCATCTACCTTTTGCGTGCACTCCATAGCGCAAGCAACCCCTATAGGTAACGCCGTCGACCTCTTCGCAGAAAAAGATCTCAAATACCCTTGCTCTATATACTATAAGAATATTTGAACCTCGTCCTACGAAATTATTTCACTAACGCGATTTCCCGAACCCGTCTAGACCCTTTCTTACATTGCAGTTTTTACTTTTACAAAATTTCTGCATAACAGTTTTTCCACCCCCCCAGTTTTACATGCCCTTTTTTTCCGTTCACCTTCTCCAAGCGTTTAAAAAAACTTTTTTCCACCCCCCTCCTCTTTATTTTACTTTCCCAAATGAAAGAAATTACGTGGCGCTATCTCGTATGGGGATGGGCGGGGACTCTGTCCCCGCACCTCTGCAAGGGGCGCTGCCCCTTGACCCCGCCCAAGGACGAGGCCCTTGGGAATCCCGCTTTCGCCCAAAATTACAGGGCCGGATGTGTGAAAGCCGTTGGCTTTCCCGTACATCCGGCCCTGTAATTTTGGCCTAGTGGGCGTTTCCCTAACGCGTGTTCTTTTGCCTTTTCCAGACCGCACTTATTTTCTTTCTGAACGCAAGCGTTCAAAAAGAAAATGGTGGTGAACTCGCAGAAGAGAAAGAAGCTCTCGACGTTATGCCCAACAAGTTTGAATTTCATTCACGCGAAGCGTGGATGGAATTCAAACTCGATGAGGATACGTAAGGGAATCATTCCCTTACGCGGGGTCCGGGGCTGGCCCCGGTTCTCTTCCCACTCGCCCATCCTGCTCTACGCGCTCCCCACCCGCCCATACAGCACTCAATTGCCATAAAAAAAAGCCCCCTAACGGGGGCTTGAGGTGCGCTTTGCTATGGAGGAGAAGGAGCGAGGCGAAGCCGCTTTAGAAGTCATACCATGGCCACTCAAGGTTTGCGCGGAGTTCCTGTCTTGAGACGGAATCCTTGTAGTTCTTGTGCCGACGGGGGGAGTGTGGGACGCGGGTATTGCCGTAGATCCCGAGGAGTCTGTTCCTTTCCTGCTCGTCAAGGTCGAACCCAATTCGCTTTATGATGGGAGCCTGCTCAGTGCGAGAAGCAAAGATCTTCCGACCAACGCGCTCTCTGTCTGCAACTCTCTGTCTATCTATCATAAGGTCCTCCTTGGGCTAGAGGTGAATTCACATAGGGTCTTGAGCCATTGTCTGTACGATATGAACCCTGCGTCCCAAAGTCGACCGCGTTTGTCGGCATTCCTCGTGCAAAAAACACAGTCTAATCCGAAAAAAACTGCTTATATCAATCTTTTGCAGCTTATTGTTCTTTTTCTCACAAAACCGCCAACCAACACGATTGGCCAAAACTCTTGCCACTGTGTAGAGTATTGCCGCTTGATGAGAAAAGCCAAATCTCGCCATGCAAAGCCTTCCTCTGCTTCTCACGCAAGCCTTACCCCACATAGCTTTTGAAGTTTTTCTGCTCATACTCCCACGCAGTTCAGCTCTTTTGCCAGCGCCCGCAACGAATCCATAAAAAGCGGCTCAAAAAAGACATCTTGAAGAAACCTCGCAGAGTACTTGTTCGAAAAAGAACTTGAAATATTCCTCCCTTTTTCTCGATATTTCGAAGAAATAGAGCATGCGATGTTGTGACTTGCAGGACAGAGAGGGTGTGACTAGACTACGCCGGAGAAAGCCCTCACCCCAACAAATGAGAAACCATGCGAGTTGCCCGCCCGAAAAAGCTCCAGACAAAATTTTTGCTCGGTCTTGCAGGCATTGCCCTGTGCGGCGGGCTTATCTTTGCATGCGGCCTGTACTTCCACCTGCGCTCACTGCTTGAGGCGGAGGTATCAAGCAAGTCGGCACTGCTCTTGAGTCAGGTTGAAGCTGTACGAACGTACGTCAGAAATACACTGCGCCCCAAAATGTATGAAGTCCTGCCAAACGGGGAATTTGTCATTGAGGGAATGAGTACGTCCTACATAACGCGAAAAGTCATGGATGAAATGGCGCTGAGCGGTGCGGAACCACATAACTACCGCCGAGTCGCAACAAACGCGCGAAATCCGCGCTACGAAGCCAACTCCAGAGAGCGGCAACTCATCGCCAAATTCCAGCATGACCCGACTTTGCAAAACTACTCAGGATTCGAAACGATTGCCGGGCAGGAATTCTTTGTACAGGCGCGTCCTGTGCGCTTTGTTGCGTCCTGTATGAAATGCCACGGCGTGCCAGAGGATGCACCCAAAGAACTGCTGGACCGCTACGGCACAACGCGAGGCTTTGGTCATACGCTGAATAGCATCGCGGGCGTGACTTCTGTCACCCTGCCCGTAGGCAGTGCCCTGTCTCGAATTCGCGGGGCAACGCTGGGCTATGTTTCACTGGCACTTGCGGGTGCGCTCTTTTCCTTTGCTATCGTCAATATCCTGTTTAACCGGGTTGTTGTGCACAATATGCGACGCCTAACTGATGTACTGGCAAGTCACTTCTTTGAGCAGGCAGATACAAAAGTTCTCGATGAGCTGGGCAAGGGAGATGAAATTGAAGATGTGCTTCTGGGGGTGGAGCAACTTGCCTCACACCTGAGTACGGCACGAAGAAAGCTGGAAAATTACGCGGTGAACCTCAAAAAAATGGTCGATGACCGCACCGCAGACCTGAGTTACGAGGCAATGGAGCGAAACACGGATGTGCAGCTCTTTGTCAGCCTGCTCAATGCCCTGAATGAAAGCCATACCCGCGAAGACCTGCTGCGGGGGGCGCTGCCCAAAATCGGGAAACGCTTCCGCCTGCAAAGCCTGACCTTTATTTGCACGCAGGGCATGCAAAGCTATTATACGTGGCCACAGCGAGACCAGGCACCTAAGTTGCCCCAAAACTGGACGGGTATCGTGGCGCACGGACAAACATATATTTCTCATAACTGTGCCTACATCCCAGTGCGCTCGTCCAACCACTCCATAGAGGGCTACCTCTGCCTGTTCTTTGAAGACAACTCCGAACTGGAACCGGGACAGGTGCGAGAAATCCTGACCGCAGTAGGCCAGCAGCTTGGTATCGCGCTGGAGAACCTCACAGCGCTGGATACACTGCTCACCCAGAACGCCATTCTGGAATCCATTGTTGAAGGCATTGCCGACCCGCTACTGCTCATTGATGAAGAGTGCAGCGTCATCCTGGCCAATAGCGCAGCACTGGCACTCGGCACCAACGGCGAAGGTCGGGGAGCAGAACAGGTATTGCATCGCTTTGGACTGAGCGCCAAAAAGGGGGAAACCTGCCCTCTGCAAATGATGCTCGTCAAAGGCGAACCTCTGTTCTATGAAGAAGAATTCAAGGATGGTCGTTCGTTCCAGATCTCTATTTATCCGGTGGCAAACTCAGCAAGTTCTGACACCCGGGCGGTTGTATATGCACGAGAGAACACCGCAGAAAAGCAGATGCTGGAACAGATGCAGCAGAACGAAAAGCTGGTCACAGTCGGCAAGATGGCGGCGGGACTGGCCCATGAAATCAATAATCCACTTGGCGTGATTGCCTGCTACGCAGAGCTGCTGCGCTCCACAAGTACAGAGGCTCAGGAACAGGCGGATATTTCCGTTATCCTGCGCCATACCAAACAGGCGCAACGCGTCTTGCAGGACCTGCTCAATTTTGCACGGCCGCGCCAGACCAGCACAGGACCGTGCCACCCCGCAGAAGTCCTGCGCATGGTGGGTGATGTCTTTAGCGTTCAGGCAGAGGCCAAACACAGCACACTGGAGCTGCGCATTCCAGAGGAACTGCCCCTGATTTCGGCAAGTACGGAAGCGCTGGAACAGATACTGTCGAACCTGCTGATTAACGCGCTGGACGCCATTCCACGGGATACGGGACGCATTACCGTCACGGCCCGGCACAATAGTGAAAAGAACACTGTCACCATTATCACCGCAGATAATGGGCCGGGTATTCCACGCAAAATAAGCTCACACATTTTTGACCCGTTCTTTACGACAAAAGACGTTGGGCAGGGCACGGGCCTTGGCCTTGCGGTTGTATATGGCCTTATCACCGATATAGGCGGCACCATTACCGTGCACAATGACGGCGGGGCCATTTTCACCATGACCTTTCCTGTAGCGGAGGCAGAGACACACAATGACTGAAAAGCACACATCTCGTACAGAGTCGATTCTGATTGTAGACGATCAGGAAGACTTTGCTCACGGGCTGGCGCGCCTGCTTCAGCGCAACTACCCGCAGGCAACACTGCACTGTGCCTCAGAGGGCAAGGACGCTCTGGAAATTCTGGAGCGGGAGGCAGTGGATCTGCTTTTTTCTGATATGCGAATGCCGGGCATGTCTGGGCTGGAACTCCTGCAAAAAGCCCTGCAAATTTCTCCGGAGCTGTCGGTCATTATGCTGACGGGCTACGGCACAATTGAAAGTGCGGTCGAGGCCCTCAAGTCAGGAGCCTATGATTTTCTGACCAAGCCAGTGGACCCAAGCACACTGTTTCGGGCCACACAAAAAGGGCTGGAACGTGCCCGACTTCTGGGTGAAAACTCCCGGCTCAAGCGGCTCATGGCCCAAAATGAACTGGGGTCCACACTCATTGGAGAATCCGCGGGCATGCTTCGCCTGCGCGATGCCATCGCCGCAGTTGCAGCCAGTGACTACACCGTGCTGATTACGGGCGAATCCGGAACGGGCAAGGAGCTTGTGGCCCGGGCGATTCGCAATGCCTCGGCACGGGCTGAAAAAGATTTTTTGCAGATCAATTGCCCGGCCATACCGAGCCAGCTGCTGGAGAGCGAACTTTTTGGTCATGTCAAAGGGGCGTTCACTGGTGCAGACCGTTCGCACAAGGGACTCTTTGTTGCGGCAGACGGCGGCACTCTGCTGCTGGACGAAATTGGAGATATTCCAATGGACATCCAGACCAAACTCCTGCGGGTCTTGCAGGAGCAGGAAGTCCGCCCCGTTGGCTCAAGCCAGTCCGTCAAGGTCGACGTCCGCATTCTGGCCTCGACGAATCAAAACCTTGAAGAAAAGATGCGCGAGGGGAAATTCCGCGAAGACCTGTTCTACAGGCTAAACGTGCTGAGCATCCACATCCCGACCCTCGACCGCAGAACAGATGACATTCCGATTCTGGCGCACCACTTCCTGACGCAGTCCTGCACAGAAATGAAACTCCCTCCCAAGGAAATCCGGCCGGAAGTTCTGGCGTACCTCGCCAGCAGAAACTGGCCCGGCAATGTCCGGGAACTGCAAAACATCATGCGACGGCTGGCGGTTTTTTCACAGGGAGATGTTATCGACATGCCGCTGGTTCGACTGGCAGAAACACAAACCAGCACAAGCGCGGAGCACGACGAGCTTCCTTTGTACAAAGACGCCAAAAATCGCCTTATAGACGACTTTACGCGGACCTATGTGACGGAGCTTCTCAAAAAGACTGACGGCAATGTCTCGGAGGCTGCCCGGCTCTCCGGGCTTGAGCGTGTCTCACTCCAGAAAATTTTGCGGCGACTCAGCATTGACGCAAGTCCCTTTCGCCACAAACACTCCTGATTTTTCCTTTCAAAAAATTTATGGCGGCCCTGTGTTCTTCCTTGGAAAGAATGCAGGGCTTTCGTATTCTACACGAGAAGGGTGCAAGCGTTTTGACTACAGTTCTTGTGCTGGACAGAACGACGCCGACAGTGCATTCACACAGAAAACCAGAGTAAAGGCCCTCAACGTACTGGCAGTAAAGGTTTTTTTCGCATCCAGGAAAAAGCTTGAACCACGAAGGGTTTTGTAAGGTTTTTCAAACACCTCTCTTGCATTTTTTAAAAAACTTTTACCTGTTTACGAAAAATTGTTGACAAAAATTTTTCAAATAAGATATTTGTCTTCACATGAACTTTCGAAATAGAAAGTTTAAAAAATTTTTCGGCAGCGGTTTACGGAGACCATCTTATGAAAGAGCAACTCGACCAGACAGACATTAAACTCGTCTCTCTCATGACCGAAGACGGCATGCAGTCCACAGGACGCCTTGCCGAGCGGATGGGCGTCACAGCCCCCACTATCCGGTCACGAATCAAGAACCTCGTCCATGACGGGTTGGTTCGAATTGCCGCAATGGTCGACCCCAACCGCGTGTCAGGAGTAAGCGTTGCCCTTGTTGGGCTTTGTGTACAAAGCCAAAACAAGCTTGACCACGCTATGGAACAGATTTCTCAACTTAATAATATCAACTGGGTAGCAGTCGTCACTGGCCGTTATGATCTGCTCGTAGAAATCGTGCTGACAGACGGCATCGATGGACTCTACCACTTTATTAATGAAGAACTGTCCCAGATCGGAGGCATCACCAATACGGAATCTTTTGTCGTCATGCAGTCCCGGCGCAAGTGGATCTTGCTTCCACAGGACGCCAGACATCGCGACAAAAACTGAAACGACTCATCTCACCTCCGCAAGTAGACAGGAATAGCCGGAAAGAGAAGGTCCCCTGCACAATACACCTTCTCTTTATGATAACCGCGTAAAAGCGGCAGTGTGCCCTAATCCCAACCAAGGATGGACTCATGATTATCGGCGTTCCCAAAGAGGTAAAGACACTCGAAAACCGTATTGCACTCACTCCCGGTTGCACCCAGACGCTTGTTCGCCGCGGGCATACCGTTCTCATTGAGCGCAACGCAGGCACTGGTAGCGGAATTACTGACGAAGAATTCCAGAAAGCTGGTGCAAAACTTGTCTCTGCAGAAGAGGCATGGGGTGCTGAGCTCGTCGTCAAGGTCAAAGAACCTATCCCCGACGAATTCCAGTACCTGCGTAAGGAGCAGATCCTGTTTACGTATCTGCACCTTGCCAATGACAGACCTTTGACAGAAGCCATGCTTCATTCTGGCTGTACCGGCATTGCGTACGAGACAGTCCAGCTGAAAGACGGAACCCTGCCGCTGCTCATGCCCATGAGTGAAGTTGCAGGCCGCATGGCCTCTCAGGTCGGTGCGCACTATCTGGAAAAATCCCAGAATGGCCGAGGAATTCTCCTTGGTGGCGTGCCCGGCGTTTCTCCTGGCGCAGTCGTGATTCTTGGTGCCGGCATTGTTGGTACCAACGCGGCAAAGATGGCTATGGGCCTTGGTGCTCAGGTCACGATGATCGATATTAACCAACGTCGCTTGGTGTACATTGATGACGTCTTTAACGGACGAATTATCACCATGTCTTCCACCGAGCATAACATCCGGCAGGCCGTCAAATACGCAGACCTGCTCATCGGTTCGGTTCTCATTCCCGGTGCAAAGGCCCCCCAGCTGGTCACCGCAGACATGATCCCGACCATGAAGCCCGGTTCCGTCGTTGTTGACGTTGCCATTGACCAGGGTGGCTGTATCGAAACCAGCAAGCCAACCACCCATCTCAAGCCCACCTACATGGTGGACGGTGTTCTCCACTACGGTGTGACGAACATGCCCGGTGCTGTACCGCGTACGTCGACGTTCGCTCTGACGAACCAGACTATCCCGTACATTCTGAAGCTTGCTGAACAAGGCGTGGACGCTGTGCGGAATGATGACGCACTGCTCCCTGGCCTGAATACATATAATGGCACTCTCACGTGTCATGCTGTCGGCGATGCCTTTGGCATGAAGTCGGTAGCACCGGAGGATATCCTCTAAGAAGCGTACTCTCGCATCTATCCTTGAACATGCGGAATTTTCCGCAAAAGGCCCCTCTGTCCCCCCTAGTAGAGGGGCCTTTTTCTCTCCTTTTTTTGCCCTTCCTTTTTCCCAAACGCATTTGACAGCAGTCCTCTTCCTGACGACCATACAAAAGCATCCACATACGTGGACGTGATGCTTTGCGCTCAACCTGAGGAGGAATTCATATGGATTACAGAAAATTTGGTTCCAAGCTGCTGATTCGACTGGACCCCGGCGAAGAGCTGGTCGCATCCCTCACTGAAATTTGCAAAAAAGAACAGATTGTCCTTGCCTCGGTGAGTGGCATTGGCGCAGTCAACCGCGTCACAGTGGGACTCTTCCGCACAAAGGAAAAAAAATATCTTTCTGACGAGCTGCGCGATGATTTTGAAATCACAGCGCTCGCTGGCAATGTGTCGACCATGAACGGTGAAACGTATCTGCACCTGCACATCACCGTGGCCAATGCCGAGCACAAAACCTTTGGCGGGCACCTGAACGAGGCGCATGTGAGCGCCACCGCAGAAATTGTTCTGGACATTCTGGATGGCGAGATTGACCGCTTTCACAGCGATGAGATCGGCCTGAACCTGCTCAAGTTTGATTAGCACCCACGCTCTGTTCTGCATAAAAAAAGACCGCTCTCCACAAGCGGTCTTTTTTTGTGAGGTGAAAACACCTCAGGCCTCGCCTGACAGACCATGCACCGTCAGGCAGCCCCTCCCTGCTGCATAAGCGCAACAAGGCCAGAATAACTTTCCTCAATGCCCGCACCAAACTCGACCTGCTGCTGCAAAAAATCTCGTTCAGGGCCAAACATTTCAATGGCCCGGTCAATCTCAGGATTTGACCCTTTGGCGTACGCGCCAATGTTGACCATGTCTTCCACCTTTCGATAGGTGGCGAGCTGCTGCACAAACTGACGCCCGGCATCCAGCACCTCGCGCGGTGCAATGTCCGAACGCAGTCGGGAAATACTTTTGAGCACATCAATGGCCGGGTAATGCCCCTGCCCTGCCAGCTCTCGCGTCAAGACAATGTGCCCGTCCAGAATTGAGCGCACTGCGTCAGCGATTGGTTCATTAAAATCGTCGCCATCAACCAGCACCGTATAAATGCCAGTAATGGTGCCCCGACCGGAACGGCCTGCCCGTTCAAGAAGTCGCGGCAGCGCGGCAAACACCGACGGCGTATAGCCACGGGTCGTCGGCGGCTCACCAGCCGCAAGTCCAACCTCTCGGCCAGCCATGGCAAAACGGGTCACCGAGTCCATCATCAGGAGCACGTCTTTGCCCTGATCGCGGAAGAACTCCGCAATGGTCGATGCGGCATACGCGGCGCGCATTCGCACGAGCGGGCTGCAATCCGAGGTCGCCACAACCAGCACGGAACGGTCCATGCCTTCGGGACCAAGGTCCTTTTCAATAAATTCCAGCACCTCACGCCCACGTTCACCAACAAGGGCAATTACGTTGACGTCAGCCTTGGTGTAGCGCGCCATCATGCCCATAAGCGTGGACTTGCCCACACCAGAACCAGCCATGATGCCCACGCGCTGGCCTTTGCCAAGGGTCACCAGACTGTTCACAGCACGCACACCCACGTCCAGCGGCTCGGTAATCCGGGGCCGCTCCAGCGGATTCAGCGGTTCGGCATAAAGCGGATAAAATGTTTCGGGAAGAATCGGATCACCGCTGTCCATTGGCTTGCCAAAGGCATCAACAGTGCGCCCCAAAAGCCCTTCTCCAACCGGAAAGAGCTGCGGGGTTGAGGTGTTGCGAATCAGCGTCCCCGGACGGATGCCGCGCATCTCGCCATAGGGCATGAACAGGCAGGCACCATCACGAAAGCCCACGACTTCGGCCTGAATCGGCCGTCCCTTTCTGCCCTCGGGCAACAGTTCGCACACCGCTCCAAGCGGTGCCTTGATGCCCCGACCTTCAGCAATCAGGCCAACAACCTTGCTGACCTTGCCAAAGACCTGACAGGGGTTCACGTCCTGCAAAATATTCATGCAGCCCTGCACATTCAGCGTCACGCCTCATCTCCCGTGCCAGCATCAAGCTGGTCCAACAGAGGTTCAATGATGCTCAGGCGTCCGGCAATGCTGTTATCTGCAACACCTTCCTGACTTTCGAGCACCATCCCGCCAGCCTCAAGCGTCTGGTCCAGTTTCAGGCTCCAGCGCTCAAGGTCAGGGTGATTTTCACGGGCACGCTCCATCAGCGCGGTCATCATCTCTTCGTCTTCGGGACGAATGCGGACCACCAGACGGCGCGTCGAATCAATGGCATCCAGCGCCTGCTCCAAAAGTCCATCCATGACCTGCTCACGCTGGGCATCAAGCTCAACAGTCAGCATCTTGTCGATGACCAGCCGGGCAAGCTGCGCCAAATCCTTTCTCTGCTGCTCAAAAAGCTGCTTCTTGCCCTCTTCAACAGACTGGAGAGCACGGGCCAGTGTTTCCGCACTCTGGTCCACAGCGGCATCCAGCTGGGCCTGACAATCATTCAGTCCCTGCTGCACGCCCTCTTCATAGGCTTTGCCCCGAATGCTTTCGGCTTCGTGCATGGCCTTGGTGACCAGAGTCTTGGCATGCTTTGTTGCCTTGTGCTGCACGCGCTCAAGGTATTCACGCTCCATGCCCGGGGTCCAGCCCGTCTCGGTTGCGCCACGCAGCTTTTCAAGGTCTTCTTCGGACAGGCCATTGCCGTTGATACCAACGATAATGCGCCCGCCCCGAGCCTTTTTTTCTGTGCTGCTAGACAAAGACATCTCCGCCTCCGCGGCCAATCATGACGCGTCCTTCGCCTTCCAGACGGCGAACCACCTTGACGATGTTCTGCTGCGAACCTTCCACCTCGGAAAGGCGAACCGGTCCCATGATTTCGAGATCTTCGCGAATCATGGTTGCAGCACGCTCCGAGAGGTTGCCAAAGAACTTTTCCTTGAGGTCTTCGCTGGCACCCTTGAGTGCCTTGGTCAGATCGTCGTTGGACACTTCCTTGAGCAGTTCGCGAATCGAACGGTCGTCCAGAGCCTTGATGTCCTCGAAAACGAACATAAGGTTTCTGATGTCCTCGGCCATCTGCGAAGATTCTTCCTCGATTTCCGAAAGCACTTCTTCTTCGGTCGCGCGGTCCACGGCATTGAGGATTTCGGCAACAGACTGAACGCCACCGACCTTCTTGCCTTCCTTGCCGCCCATGGCAATGAGCTGGCTCTGGAGAACCTTGTCCACTTCGAGAAGCATGTCTTCGGCCACAGCTTCGAGCCGGGCCAGTCGCATAAGCACTTCCGGACGCACGCCAGCGGGCAGGGACTGCAACAGTTCTGCGGCCTGATCCGGGTGCAGGTGCCCAAGAATGAGCGCCAAAGTCTGCGGATGCTCGTTGCGAAGAATCTGGGACAGGATTCTGGGGCTGACGTTTTCCAGTTCGCGGAACGGTGTCGGGCCAGAATCCAGATCGAGAGCGTCCAAAACATACTTGGCGGTCTCGGCATCCAGATTGTTGCTGATGAGCTTTTTCACGGTGTCTGGGCCACCCATGAGCATCTCGGAATTCAGGATAAGCTGGTGGTGATATTCCCGCAGGACCTCTTCGACCTGATCTTTGGGAATAGTCTCCATCTCAACCATCGCCTTGGAGATGCGGGCAATGTCGGCCCGGTCCAGACGCTGAAACACGTCAGACGTAAATTTCTCGCCAAGAGCAAGCATCAGAATTGCTGTTTTTTGTGTACCAGTCAGGACAGCCATTATGCTGTTGCCTCCTCTTTAAGCCAGGTATTGATAATCGCCATTGCACAATCCATGTTCTGCTCCGAAAGCTGGAGCGAATGTGCACGAATATCATCAATTTTTCGAATGGCTTCAAGGTCCTGATCCTCATTTTCTTCCTCTGCTTCGAGCAGCGCGATACGGGCATCACCTTCCGGGAGGCCAGCCACGCCCTCAACACCTTCGACCTCGGTCTTGGGTCGAATGAGCGCCATCACAACAGGACGGACAACAAGGACGAGGAAGAGGAAAATCAGGAGACCATTGAGGAACGGCTTTCCGAGACGCTGCACGTATTCCATGATGATCTGCGAGAGGTTAGGCTTGATCTCCTGCTCTGGACCACCAAAGGACATGCAGGTCACCTGAAGGCTGTCACCCCGAATGTCATCAATACCAACAGCATTGGAAACCAGTGCCCGAACGCGTTCCAGCTCTGCGGCATTCTTGGCCACAAAGGTGAACTCACCGGTTGGCTCGCCCTGAGCGTCCATCACCTGCGTGTAATCACCATCAACGATGACAGCCACGGTCAGACGGTCAAGTTCGCCCACAGGAGCAATGATTTCCTGCTCAATCTTGTTGATTTCATAGTTCGTGGTTCTGGTCTCGCGGGTGGCGTTCTGCTTGGAAATCGCATCACCGGGACCATCGCCACGGAAATTCGGTTCACCGCTGCCAGACTGGAGATTTGCATCACCCTGCTGGCTTTCTTCACTGCGCTGCTCGCTTCGAACAACGGCGCTGGAGGGGTCAAACTCCTGCTTGTGAATGGTCTTGCGGCTAAAGTCGAGGTCAGCGTTGACCTTGGCAATCACGCGGCCCGGACCATACAGCGGCATCAGCATCTGCTCGATGCGGGACTCAAGAGCATGTTCAATATTTCGACGCTGCTCCTGCTGCGTTGATGCCTGCGCATCATTTTCTGCCGGGATGTAGACCAGATTGCCCTTGGTATCTGCAACAGTGATGTGATTGGGGTCCAGACCTTCAACAGCCATGGAGACCAGATTCACGATGCCAGACATTTCTTCTGGCTTGAGCTTTTCGCCCTGTCGCAGTTTCAGAACCACAGAAGCCGTTGGGGAGGCTTTTTCTTCCACAAACAGACTTTTGTGCGGCAGGACGAGGTGGACTCGTGCGCGCTCAACCTGCGGGAATTCACTGATGGTTCTGGCCAGCTCACCCTGAAGGGCGCGCTGATAATTGATGCGCTGTACAAAGTCAGTCTGGCCGACCTTCACGTCATCAAAAATTTCAAAGCCAATGCCCTGACCATGCACCTTGCCTTCTCCGGCAACCTTGAGGCGCAGGTCATAGACCTTGTCAGCAGGAACCTTAATGGTTCCGCCATTGTCCGAAAGCTCGTACTTCACGCCTTCTTTCTGGAGCATCGTGACGACGGTGGAGGCGTCTTCAGGATACAGGCGGGAATACAGCACCCGGTAATCTGGCTTGTTCAGCCAGAAAATAAGCATAAAAAATGTGACAACAACTGTTGCAGCGAGTCCGGCAATCAGCACTCGCTGGGACATGGTCGTCTTGCCCCAGTAGGACTGAAGTTTGTCAAACGTCTGATTCAGAAAGGGAGGCATGGTAAGGCTCCGTAAGAGTTATCAGGTCAGGACTAGAACTGCATCTGGGCCAGTTCACGATACGCCTGCATCACTTTATTGCGCACCGCAGATGTCATACGCATGGCGAGACCAGCTTTCTGGAGGCTAATCATCAGCTCATGCACGTTCTGGGTACGGCCGGATGCAAACTCTTCAATCATCATGTTTTTCTCTGTCTGAAGGTCATTCACCTTTTTCAGAGAATCCGTCACGGTTTCCGAAAGTGGCTTTTCCACTTTCATGTACTGGGCGGCAATTTCCTGTGCTCTGGAGGCGCTAATGGGATCATCCATACGCTGCCTGCGGATTTCACTATCAACAGCCTGAGCAAAATCACTTTTGCCCGGCTTTTCGATCTTTTTCAGGGACTGAGTCTTGCTGAATCCACCGCTGGTACCATCAGCAAGGGCAGAACGATATGCACTCAGTGCGACGTTACGAATATTGACCATTTCTCTTCACTCCTTGGTGCTCTACCGATTATTTCCCGATATCCAGAGCACGGGTAAACATGCCCTTGATGTTTTCCACGGATGCGACTTCCGCTTCATAGGACCGGGTGGAGGTCAGCATCTGCGTCATCTCTTCCACCACGTTGATGTCTGGATAATTCACATAGCCCTGCTCATCTGCATCTGGGTGTCCCGGCTCCAGAACCCGCTTGAACGGGCGGCTGTCTTCGGCAATGCCCAAAACCCGGCTTCCTTTCAGCTCGCGGGACAGGCTGTCCTGCATCACAGCAGAAAATGGTGAATCAACATCAGTCGCAGCGCGAACAACGGTCTTGCGGCGGTAGGCTCCGCCCTCTGGCGTGCGAGTCGTCTTGGCATTTGCAAGGTTCATCGACACAACGTTCAGGTTTGTCCGCTCAGTAGACATGCCAGAAGCAGCAATATCGAGCGCAGTCATGAAATCCATCATGGCTTAGCGGCCTCCCTCGGTAATAACCGAATCAATCCCGTCAAAATTCTTTTTGATGACGGTGGTCAATGCGTTGTACATCAGGGTATTTTTCGCCATTGCGGACATTTCCTTGTCGAGGTCCACATTGTCCTCGCCGGGAATCGTCCGCGGCTTAATGTTCTCTGTCAGGCGCGGGCCAAAACCAGTCGCGTCAAAATCATGCGACATGCTCTGGCCTTCGGTCTTGCTCAGTTTGCCACGCGTTTCGAGATCCAAAGCGGTCTGGAGATCTTTTTCAAATTCCAGACGACGGGGTCGATAGTTCGGTGTCGAAATGTTGGCGAGATTGCTCATGACGACATTTTGACGCATGAGACGGAGATTGAGCACCTTCTCAGTAAGGTGAATCTGAGGTTCAAAAAGGCTTTTCATTCCGTATTCCTCCTGCATTTTCCGCCACAAATGCTGTGGCATTTCCCCACTCGCCCCGCATCCCCAGAGCGGGAAAACACAAAGAGAAAAGCAACCCTTGTGCCACAAACGATAACTGCTTGTTTTCTTTTGTTTATTTTTCCATTGCCGCCCACACCCCCAGCCGCCTCTGTCAAAAGGATATCTTTTTGCGCCAGTGCTCTTGGCACCTGATTTGCAATTTCCTCGCAGCAAGGCGGAACTTTCCGCCCCCAAAACACAGGCACAAAAAAAAGAGGCTCCGGGACCGAAGCCTCAAACTCTTCAAAATTCCCTCGGAGGGAAAACTCATGAGCAGTCAGATTGATTACGAAATCAACAAAGAACTTGGCGAATGCTACCTGCAGATGGGCGACCTTGATAAGGCTCGCGAATACTACGGCAAGGCCATTGATGACAGCCATGCAGCTCCATACATGGGCCTGGCAACCATTGCGTTCCAGCAGGCTGACCTGGACACAGCTCTGGAAATGTACAGCCATGCAGCAGCCATCGACAAAGGCGACAAACCCATTGCAGGCATGGGACTTGTTGAAGTGCAGCAGGGCAAGAATGCCGAAGCATTTGCCCACTTTTCTGCTGCGCTGGAGCTGAACCCGCACAACATCATTGCCGCGCTTATGATCGTCAAGCTGGGCCATGCCCTTGACCGCGTTGCAGAGGTTGTTCCCTTCCTCGAAAATTTCCTGAGCGTCGAGCCTAACAACGAAGACGTTCGCTACTCTCTGGCTGGCTGCCTGAGCTGCCTTGAGCGTCAGAATGATGCCAAGGCCCAGCTGGAAACCCTGCTCGCAGCCAATCCTGAGCACACTGCAGCTCAGGAGCTGCTCGCTCAGCTCTAGGGCACATGCTTGCAGCGCTCTGAGGGACCGCAAAACACGCTGGTCCTCAGAAAATACAGACTGCTTCTGTATTGAGACTGCCCTCCAAAAGGCTCGGAACGGTCACCGTATCGTCTCCGGGCCTTTTTTGTGGGACCACAAAGTCCAACAGCTTGCCCTTTGCGCGCTTTTCTGGCACTCCGCAAACGTACCCAAACACAAGATCCTAGGAGCAAGGATACAATGGAACACGTACGTATTCGCCGCGCTATTCTGAGCGTGACTGACAAAAGCGGGCTGGTCGAATTTGCCCGTTTTCTGGCAGACAATGACGTTGAGCTGTTTTCCACGGGCGGAACCCGTCGGATGCTTTTGGAAGCTGGTCTGGACGTCAAGTCCGTGAGCGATGTGACTGGTTTTCCTGAAATCATGAACGGCCGGGTCAAGACCCTGCACCCGCACATTCATGCAGGCATTCTGGCCGACAAAGACAACAAAGAGCACATGCAGACCCTCAAGGATCTGGACCTTGCGCCCTTTGATCTGGTCTGCGTCAATCTCTACAACTTTGCTGACGCCGCAGCCAAAGAGCTGGACCTCAAGTCTGCCATTGAGCAGATCGACATTGGTGGTCCCTGCATGCTGCGCGCGAGCGCCAAAAATTTCCACTCCGTTCTGGTCGTGCCCGGTACTGCGCACTACGAGCGCATCACCAAAGAGCTTGCTGCAAACGACATGCAGGCTCCCCTTGCCCTGCGCAAGGACATGGCAGCCGCAACCTTCCGTCAGACAAACCAGTATGACGGCATGATTGCTGACTACCTCGAAAAGCACGACGCATAACGCGTTTTGGTCTGTGACTGCATTTGATGGCGGCACCTTCGGGTGCCGTTTTTTTTGTACCAAAGGCCGGGCCTGCATATTGCCACCCCGCTATGGAGAGCCTATACATACAAAACATTCCAGACACACCGTACCAGAAGGAGAACTCCCATCGCTTCGAAAGTTCAGGGTAATACGCAAGGGCTGAAACCCAGTCAGCTCAAGGCAATAGGACGTCTTTATCAGCGCCGCTACCCCAACGAGGGCGGCATGACCAGCGATCAGGCCCGAGAGATTGCCATTCTCTCGCAGGGCATAGGCCGACAGATCGCCCTGCTCATCGACAGGCAGGGGCGGCCATACATGGTGCTCATTGGTGACCCCGGTGGTATTTACATCCCGGATATTTCCTCTGCCCGCCGTAGCACAGGCCGTCTTCGCGGCCTCCGTCTTTTGCACACCCATCTTTCAAAAGAAGGTCTCTCTCAGGAAGACTTGATGGACCTTGTTTTCCTGCGTCTGGATGCCATGACCGTGCTGACGGTTGACCGCATGGGCGGCCCTGTGGACATCTACGAAGCAACGCTTCTGCCCCCAAACGCCGAGAACACGCCGTACCGCATCACCGGTCCCGTGCCCTATCACAGCGTAGAGACGGACTACCGCGCACAGGTCGAGGCCATCGAGGACGAGCTTGCACGCTCCGGTGCCCAGCTCAGCAAAGATGCGACGTCCTCAGGCCAGCGCGACACTGCCATTCTGGTCAGCGTTTCCACTGACCCGCAGTACCGCCAAAAAATTTCCCTTGAAGAGCTGGCAGACCTTGCCGACACCGCAGGTGTCGACTCTGGCGGCACCATGATTCAGCGCGTACGCGCCCTGAACCCCAAGACCATTCTGGGCAAAGGCAAACTCGCCGAGCTGGAAGTCATGGCACTTCAGGCTAATGCTGGCGTCATTCTCTTTGACCAGGAACTCACCCCAGCCCAGATGCGCAACCTTGCCGACGTGACCGAACGCAAGATTCTGGACCGTACCCAGCTCATTCTGGACATCTTTGCCCAGCACGCCACGTCCCGCTCTGGCAAGCTTCAGGTTGAACTTGCCCAGCTCCAGTACACCCTGCCGCGTCTGGTCGGCAAAAATCAGGCCCTCGACAGGCTCATGGGTGGCATTGGTGGCCGTGGTCCCGGTGAAACCAAGCTGGAACTGGACCGCCGCCGTGTTCGTGACCGCATCACCCGCATCAAGAAAGAACTCGGAAAGCTCCGCAAACGTCGCAAGGCAACCCGCCTGCGCCGTGCCAAGGCGGGCCTGCCAGTCGTTGCGCTTGTGGGCTACACAAACGCGGGCAAATCCACGCTGCTCAATACCCTGACCCAGAGTGAAGTGCTCGCCGAAAACAAGCTCTTTGCCACGCTGGACCCCACAACCCGCCGTCTGCGCTTCCCTCAGGAACAGGAAATCATCCTCACCGACACGGTTGGATTCATTCGCAAGCTCCCGGACGAACTCAAAGAAGCCTTCCGCGCCACCCTTGAGGAACTCGAAGCCGCAGACCTGCTGCTCCATGTCACAGACGCCGGGCACCCAGAGCTTGAAGTGCATGCTGGAGCCGTTGAGGAAATCCTTCGCGAAATGTCCCTTAACGAGATTCCCCGTATTCTCGTTCTCAACAAATGGGACAGTCTCGACGCCGAGGGCCGCAGCATGGTCAAAAATATTTTCCCCGGCGGCATTCCTGCCTCAGCCATCGATCGCAGCACCCTGCGTCCTCTGGTCTCGGCCACCCTCGCCAAAGCCTTCCCAGGCTGGCACGAAGAGCCAACCGCAGACCTTGACCCGCAGGCCATTGAAGAAGAATTCTTTACTGTGGACGAGGAATTCCCGGACGATATTTTTGATGACGAAGACGAGAGCAGCACAACCTGATTCTTTTTCTTTTTTCATACAAAAAGCCCCCGCGCGACGAAAAGCCGGGGGCTTTTCTTTTTTCTCATTTTGTCGTGGCACAAAACGCAGGCAATGATTGAGAGAAACGCCTCAAGATGCTACTTTTCCACCAAAGTCTCGTGGCAGAGTCCCGGTTGCTCACATCCCAGACAAAGGCGGAAACAGGCAATGCACACCCACAGTTCAAACAGCTCTCATCTGAACGTCTCTTTTTCATCAGAGCACAGCGGAAATTTTACCGCGGCGCACAACGACGACCCCAGTCAGGTTTCCTACTCTCCGGCCTACCCGCCCCACAGCGCAGGCGAAGGCTCACACTGCACCATCGAACCAATGCGCATGGTCAACGATTATGGTGAAAGCACCATTCCGCCCGCCACTCGCGATCTGTCCATTGTCATTCCCGTCTGCAACGAAGAAGCAAATCTGATTCCCCTCTACACCGAGCTTCGCGAGGTTTTGGACTCGCTTCACAGGAATACGGAAATTCTTTTCATCAACGACGGGAGCACGGACAACTCGCTCACCATTCTTGAGGAGCTGGCCTGTCATGACACTGAGGTCAAAGTCATTGATTTTCGACGCAACTACGGCCAGACCGCCGCGCTCTCTGCCGGGTTTGCCAGCTCGCAGGGTCGTATTGTCATCACTCTTGATGCGGACGGCCAGAACGACCCGCACGACATCCCCCGTCTGCTCGAAAAAATGGCCGAGGGCTATGACCTCGTGAATGGCTGGCGCAAGGATCGCAAGGACCGTCTCTTTTCCCGTCGCCTCCCATCCATCATTGCCAACCGCATCATCAACAGGCTCATTGAAGGCACCGGGGTCCAGCTCAAGGATTTTGGCTGCACTCTCAAGGCCTACAAGCGCGGTATCGTCAAAAATATTTCCATTTATGGGGAGATGCATCGCTTCATTCCGGTTTTTGCGGCATGGCTTGGAGTCAACATTGCCGAAATCCCGGTCAATCATCGTCCCCGCAAGCACGGCAGCACCAAATACAGTCTGTCCCGCGTTCCCCGCGTTATCTTTGACCTCATCGTGGTCCGTTTCTTTGCCGACGGCATGAGTCGCCCCATTCAGTTTTTTGGGAAAATTGCCCGGCGCATCACCGAACTTGGATTTTCAGGAATCTTTGCACTCTGGCTCATCAAGCATTACGCTCACCGAAACATCTCTGCGGAAACTCTGCTCATTCTCACCGCTCTCGTGTGCATCACGGCACTTCAGGTCACGCTCATGGGACTCACCGGAGAACTTCTCCTTCATTCACGAATGTCTGGGAAAAAAGAGCAGTATGTTGTCCGCCAAATAATTGGAGGATAGCATGTGTGGTATTGCTGGCTGCGTGCAGCACTCGGGTATTCCCAATGAACTTGCCCTGCGGAACATGGTCCACAAGCTCGCTCATCGCGGACCAGATGCCCACGGCCTGAAACTCTTCCCAGCCTCAGACTCCGCCCCCGCCGTTGCCCTTGGGCATCGACGCCTCTCCATTGTCGACCTCTCCAGCCGTGGCGCTCAGCCCATGTGCAATGAAACAGGGCGCATCTGGCTCACCACCAACGGTGAAATCTACAACTATCGCGAGCTGCGCTACAAGCTTGAGCAGCTCGGCCATGAATTTCATTCAGACTCTGATTCCGAAGTCATTCTTCACGCCTACGAAGAATGGGGCCGCGACTGTGTGAACCGTTTCAAGGGCATGTTTGCCTTTGCCATCTGGAATCAGGACACAAACCAGCTTTTCATCGCCCGCGACCGCTGGGGAAAAAAGCCCCTGCATTATTATTTGCACAACGGTCTCTTTCTCTTCGCTTCGGAGCTTGGAGCGCTCCTTGAGCACCCCGCCATCTCTCGCGAACTCGAACCAGAAGCCCTCTCCCGTTATCTCCTGCACGAATATGTGCCGTCCCCCTTTTCGCTCATCAGGCATGCCGCCAAGCTGCCCCCCGGTCACACCCTGATTTACCAGCACAAGCATCTCGACATTCGCCCCTACTGGGAAATTCCCATTCCCCGCAAGCGAACTCACGCCATTGAACTGACCGAGGCGCAGTCTCATCTCACCCGCACCTTTCGTTCCGCCATTCAGCGGCGGCTCATGGGTGACGTCCCGGTCGGCGTCTTTCTCTCCGGCGGTCTCGACTCCAGCGCCATAACAGCCCATCTTGCGGACATAATCGACCCCTCAGAAATTCACACCTTCTCCATCGGCTTCGAAGAACCAGAGTTTGACGAGTCCAGCAACGCCCGGCTTGTGGCCCAGCATCTCGGTACGCAGCATCACGAGGCCCGGTTCAGTGCGCAGAGTATGCTCGACATTTTACCGCAAGCTCTCGACTGTCTCTCCGAGCCTCTCGCCGACCCCAGCTTTTTCCCGAGCTATCTTCTCTCTGCCTTTGCCCGGCAGGACATCACTGTCGCTCTTGGCGGAGACGGCGGAGACGAACTGTTTTACGGCTACGACCCCTTTCTCGCCCTCGGCCCCGCAAAGCTTGCCGGTCTCATTCCCTCGCCCCTTCTCCGCGCGATGCACAAAGCCTCTTTTCACCTTCGCGCCGCGCCCTCTCGACCCATGTCGTTCCCCTTCCGGCTTCAGCACTTTCTCAAGGGCCTGACCTACAAAGGCGCCGCACGGCAGCAGGCCTGGCTCGCGGCCTTTACCCCTCTCGTTCAGAAAAAGCTTCTTCACCCCGATCTCCTTCATGAACTCAAGGGCTTTGACCCGCTTCGCTATGTTGACCTCGTCTGCTCCTCTCGCCATTTCAGCAGCGAGTATGAGCTGGCCGCCTATTTTTATCTCCGCTTTTACATGGTCGGTCACATCCTGCAGAAGGTCGACCTCGCTTCTATGGCTCACGGCCTTGAAGTTCGCTGCCCCTTTCTCGACCACTATTTTTCCGCCCGCGTCTGCAGTCTGCCCCCCTCTTTCAAATTGCGCCGAGGCGTCAGGAAGTATCTCCTGCGACGAATGCTCGCTGGAAAAGTCCCTGCACAAATTCTCGACCAGCCCAAAAAAGGCTTCGGAATCCCCCTCGCTCAGTGGCTCAGAGGCCCCCTCAAACCACTCCTTCTCGACACCCTCTCAGAGCAGCAGCTCAGAAGCGACGGAATATTCAACTACAGCACCGTCCAGTCCCTCATCTCGCAGCACCTCTCCGCGCAGCGCGACAACAGGAAAGAACTCTGGACACTCCTCTGTTTTCAGCTCTGGAAGAATAAATATTTGTAGTTACGAGACTCCGTCTCGTGCTCTGCAAGGGGCGCTGGGTGGGCGGGGACTCTGTCCCCGCACCTCTGCAAGGGGCGCCGCCCCTTGACCCCGCCCCAGGACGAGGCCCTTGGGAATCCCGCTATCGCCCAAAATGAAAGGGCCGGATGTGTGAAAGCCGTTGGCTTTCCCTTACATCCGGCCCTTTCATTTTGGCCTAATTAACTGGGCGTGTGTTCTTTTTCTTTGCGCCTCAACCCTTTCTTTCTGAACGCTCGCGTTCAGAAAGAAAATGGTGACAACGTACGGGAAAGAGAAAGAGGCTCTCGACGCTAGCCCCAACAAGTTTAAAAGCCGTGCAAGCGAAGCTTGAACGGCTTTTAAACTCGATGAGGATACGTAAGGGAATCATTCCCTTACGCGGGGGTTTGGGGGCTGGCCCCCAATCTCTTCCCCTCCCGCCCATCCAGCGCTGACGCGCTGGGGCAGACTCCCAATCTACTCTTCTAATGCCTCGACAATGCGGATTTCATTAAGAAGGGGATTGATTTTGTTGAGCCGGATAGCGAAATGCTGACCGGGGTAGATTTTTTCACCAAAGAGTCGCTGCGGTGCGCGTAAATAGAGCTGTTCCTGAGGCAACGCCACAGTAACGAGCGGCCCGTCGTCGACGACGACACTGGAAAAGAATTCGTGCTTCCGCTGACTAAAATAAACGAGCTTCCAGTACCGCGGCCGATAGCGCTGAAGCCGCCCAACGGCTTCGACGCGCGCGACAATGAGAGGCACCATGCGGAGAAGACGCTCGGCGTCAATGTCGGGGGCATCGTTCCGCAAATAGGTTGTCACCTGCGACATGTTGAGCAGGTCGACATAGCGGCGCAAGGGCGAGGTAATGGGACTGTAGGCAGTGACGGCGAGCGTTGCATGCCGCTTTGGCTCAACCTCAAGACATGTTGGTGCCATGTGCCGCACCACGCGATAGGTTTCCTCGGGAGCCTCCCAAATGCCGACGGCGTCACCGGGGAAGGTGACATCCTGCGTGCGATATAAGAGAGGGATGCTGCGCTCGTTAGCCCAGTGCCCAAGGGCGGAGTTCGCTAAAATCATGAATTCACTCACAAGGAGCTGAGCCTTGGGAGTTTCGGCGTGATGCACAATGGAAACGCGCGTGTCGTCGCCTTCGCCTTCGAGAACAATCTTGGGATCAGGCCGCTGCAAAATAACGGCACCAGCGGCAATGCGCTGATCGCGAAGGGCCTTGCCAAGCTCGGCAGCGAGAACGAAATGCTTCGCGGCAGTACCATCCTCAAGAGCGGCTTCGACAGTTTCATACGTCGTGTTGGAGGCAAGACGCACCCATGCGTGACGAGGGGTCATGCTCATCACTTCGCCAGTGGGCTTAATGAGAAAATCTGCAATAAGTGCGGGACGGGCTTCACCCTCTAAAAGGCTGTATAGGCCAAGCCCGAGAGTTTCCGGAAGCATGTGGCTGGTGCCTTCGGGCAAATAGAGACTGCTGGCGCGGTCACGAATTGCGCGGTCAAAACGGGACTCGAATTCCCAGTTCAGACAGGGGCAGGCAAGGGCCACCTGAAGCCGAAGCGTGCCGTCTTCGAGCTGAGTGATATAAAATGCGTCATCAATATCGCGGGTCGATGCGGAGTCAATGCTGACAAAGGGTGTCGCTTCTGGCTCGCGCTCTTCCTGCGCAAATTTTTCTTTCAGGTCGGCGATGTCCTCTGCATACTCAGCGCCCCACTCGTCGCCCCAGTCGTAGCCTTCCTGCAAAAGCTGAACGTTGTAATGGGCGGGAACAATGCCCCATGTCTGGGCAAGAAGGAGTGCAAGGTGCGGAGTGTCTGGCAGGCCTTTTTTCAGGGAATTCCAGATGCTGAAATCTGGATCGCTGGAGTTCTCAACCATGCCGGCAAAGAGCACGTCACGAAGCTTCTGCACCATCTCCTCCTCGCACTTGGGCGCAGGCAGAGACTTGGTGCGGGCATTCCACAGGGCCTGAAAAAACTTCTGACCAACTGCGGCAATCTTCTCCCGTTCCTCACGAATGGCCTGTTCCCGAAGCCGTTTTTCCACGACTTCCTCAGGGAAGACCTCAAAGTCTGGTGAAGTAAATTTAAAGTGGCTCTTGTGCTCCAGCAAAACGCGGCCCATTGCAGCGATCTGGTCAATGTCCGGCTCATTCCATAACAGCCCGGCAAACCATTCACTTGATGCTCTTTCCACTTCTCCCTGAGAAAAATTCCAAATTTCAGCAGGGTCGATTTCAGAAATGAGCTGAACGCGGCGTTCTTCATGGCTGCGCAAGCGCTCCATGATTTCCTCGCGGTTCAAATCAGCAGAAGCAGCAGGTCCAGACCACGGCAAAAGGCGAGCAGCCGGAAGTTTCATTTCGCGCCGATTAATGGTCAGAACGCGAAACCTGTTATTCTGCTCTTCGAGCACCCAAGCCAAAAGCGGCTTGTTGCTGTGCATAAGCTCAACAATGCACCCAATAGAGGGGCACCGAACAATGGGAGAAGTCATAAGTTCCTTTTACCTTCAGGGCTGCATAACCGGAAGACCTTTGCTGCCACGGTGAGGCTCAGTCCAGTATGCAGCGCCACACCGCAGGATGCGGCACAATTATAACGCAGGCGCAACACCAAGAAAAAAGGGGCGCATACCCTGCGGCAGCGCCCCTAACTCACTTAGTGCTTGAAGGACCGCTGGCCTGTAAAGACCATTGCGACCTGAGGCGATGCCTCGTTCACGGCGGTGATGACTTCCCAGTCGCGGATGGAACCGCCGGGCTGGGCAATAGCGGTCACGCCTTCGGCCATGACCACGTCGACACCATCGCGGAAGGGGAAGAAGCCGTCGGAAACAAGGACAGAGCCTTTGAGTCCAGCCTTTGCTTCTTTGGTGCGGGCTTCAATGTCTGCAAGAGTTTTAGCAGCAGCTTCGTCAGTTTTTGCTTTCAGCTTCAGCTCGTAGAGAGAGCAGCCATTTTCATCAAAACAGAGCAGGTCAGCATACTTGGTGTATGCCTTGTGAATCGTCAGTTCGGCACAGCCAACACGGTCCTGTTCGCCAGTACCGATAGCAGTTGTGACGCCGTCCTTAACGAAGATCACGGAGTTGGAGGTCACGCCAGCTTCGACACCCCAGGCAAAAAGCAGGTCTTCTGCTTCTGCACTGGTGGGCTTGCGGGCAATAAAGTGATTACCGTCCTTTTCTGCCTCAGCGGGAATAAAGTCTTCTACGCTCAGGATGCGGTTCCGGAAAGACAGCTGGGCAACAATGCCACCGTCCGTCAGGGATTTCAGATCGAGGAACGGAGTACCAACGAGCTTTTCCAACTCGGAGAGACCGGGAATTTCAAGAATACGGAGATTCTTTCGTCCCTTCAAAATTTCGAGAGCACGACCTTCATACGAAGGAGCGGCCACGACCTCAAAGTAGGCGGAGTTGATGATTTCTGCCGTTTTTTCGTCCAGAGGACGGTTCACCACGACGGCTCCACCAAAGGCGGCGATACGGTCCGAGCGGAATGCACGCTCAAGGGCGACTGCGACGCCTTCGTCAGTCCATGCGGCACCACAAGGGTTGTTGTGCTTGAGGATAACCGCAGCGGGCTTGGCAGTGAGGTACTGCAAAATATTCATGGCGTTATCAACGTCGGTCATGTTGATTTTGCCGGGGTGCTTGCCTGCCTGGAGCATGTGCTCTTCTGTCAGCGCAGAGACAAGGCCCTCGCCTGCGGCCCGAAAGGCAACGCCTTCGAGTTCGAGGCTTCCGTCAGCAAGCTCAAAGAGAGCAGCAGGCTGATCGGGGTTTTCACCGTACCGAAGTCCTTTTTCTTCCCCTTCGATCTCCCAGGTGCGCTTGCGGAAGGTCAGTTTCTGATCCCCGAGGGTGAGGGTCATCTCGTTCGGGAAGGGATCATGGGTCAGGGTTCGATACATTTTTTTCAGATCGCTCATGGCTGAAATCCTCAGATTTACGTGGTGAAAAAGTGCTGTTACCATACCGCCGCGCAGGGGGCAATTTAGAGAAATCCCCTTGCGACAGTTACATTAAAACACACAATCTGGAGAACAACGTGGACAAGGCGCTCAGCAAAATGGCTCGTCAGCTTCTCGCCTACGATGAAGCCTCATTGACTTCACTTTGGGACAAGTATGCAAAAAAGGTGGAAGCGTATGAACCTACTCAGCAGTGGGAAGAAGCCGTTATCATCCTGAGCATGATTCAGGCTGTGCGGTTCAAGAACCAGCTTTTCAACTTCCACTGGAAAGAGATGTCCACCCCGGATAATGATGCTCCGGCCCCAAAAACAGAGGAGCTGGACAATCCGTTTGCGCGCAGAGCAAGCACGCCCTCAGAGCAGCGAGGGTCCAACGAGCATTGCAAGCTGTTGCGCTTCCGGCCGCGAAAGAACGACTAAACCGTTCAGCACGTAGTAAAAATATCGAATTTTTTCTACGTAATGAACAACCTCGAAGCCTCGAGTATAGCCATACTTTGAATTCCGGTAGTACTTTGCATACGAGAGCTTTGGGAACACATCCTTAAGCTCGCGCCACGTCCTGCCCGAACCACCCTGGGCTTTGGCAAGGGTCATGGCATCCAGCACATGACCCCGCCCCCTGTTATAGGCAGCAAGGGCAAAAAACCACTGGTCAGCAGGGGTGAGACCTGTTCCTTCAAACCGTTCAAATAAACTCGCCAAATACGCTGCACCACCTTCAATGCTATCAAACGGATTATTGCGGTTGACTCCAAGCTCCTTTGCGGTGCGAATAGTCAGCTGCATCAGTCCGCGTACGCCGGTTTTACTTTTGGCGCGCGAATTGAAGTGCGATTCTTGATAAATGACAGCAACGAGCAAAAGCGGATCAATGCCGTATTTACTTGCCGACAAAAGAATCTGCTCCTCATAGGTGGGGAGCTTTCTTTTGAGCGTGCGCATAAAATGCCGCATCTCATACGGATCTGTTCGCTCTGGCAAAAAGCCAAAGTAGCGGTCATAAATGTCTTTGTACGCTGGGCTGTCCAGAGTTCTGGCCCAAAAATCGACCAGCGCACGCGACAGTTCTTTGGAGCGTTCACTCCAGAACCACCGATACTCAACCGAGCCGCTGAGTCGCGATTCTGTGGTGAGCTGCGAGTAAAAAGGTTGAAGCAAGCGGTATCGCCCACTGTCTACCAAAGCGGTAGACAGACCATCTTTGCTCAAAGAATCGAGCACGGAGCGAAGTGAAACGTCTTCTGGCACCACGGGTGTGGGAGCGCAGCCAGAATCGTTGGCAGGCAGGGAAAGAGAATCAAGGTCGGCGTTGGACGCCACAATAACCTTTCCACAATCCCCTGTCGAAGGAGAACTGCCCTTGGCCCGCACCAGAAGCGGGTCAAACCGGGCATACGCAGGACCAACAACAAGAGAAACATCCATGTTCTTGGGCGGCTGTGCGCCAAGGCCAATGATCAGGTCCGCTTTTCCATTACGAACCATCTCCCAGGCCTCGTCCCAGGAATCCGCTTTTTCCCATTCCCAGCGCATTCCATTTTCTTGACAAAATCTATTTAAAAGTTCTTGCTCAAAGCCAGGGCCGTATGGCGAGAGGCTTCCTTCCATCCATTGTGAAGAAGGGGCAACAACCCGGAGGAGCGGTGAGACCGCAGCATGGCGCAGCTTCCAGGTTAAAGCAACCTGGACTGCCAAAATCAGAAAAATGACGCCTAAAACGTATTTTCCTGACCGCGCAGATTTTTTTCCGGGTATTGTCATAGCCTCCATCCTCCAGAACGAACAAGCAAAAAACCTGCCTGCATTCTTAATGCAGTGTGTTGACTTTGTCGAAAGCGTTTTTTAGGTAGGAATGCCTTTTGCCGTCAAATCGGCAATAAAAGCGCGCGGAAAGTTGCGCTTCTTACAGAAGGAGAGAGAAATGTCAAATGTCGTTGTAATGGGCGCCCAGTGGGGAGACGAGGGGAAGGGAAAAATCGTCGACCTGCTCACAGAAAGTGCAGATCTTATTGTACGTTTCCAGGGCGGAAACAACGCCGGACACACCCTTGTTGTGAATGGAGAACAGCACATTCTCCATCTTATCCCCTCCGGCATACTGCATCAGGAAAAGACCTGTGTCATCGGAAATGGCGTGGTCCTCGACCCCGTTGTTTTCCTTGAAGAAGTCGATAAGCTTAACGAGAAAGGCATCAATGTGGAGCCTGCTCGCCTCATGGTGAGCAAAAAGACCCACATCATCATGCCCTACCATAAACTTCTCGACGGTGCGCGCGAGTCTGCAAAGTCCGCTGAAAACAAAATCGGTACGACCGGTCGTGGCATTGGCCCCTGCTATGAGGACAAAGTCGCACGTATCGGCATCCGTGCCGCGGATTTCTGCGATCTCGACCTGTTTAAGGCCAAAATCACTCGCGCCCTCGTTGAAAAGAATGCTCTTTTCACCACGCTGTACGGCACCGAGGCCCTCGACCCCGAAAAGGTCTTCGAGGAAATGAAGCCTGTTGCCGAACGCATGATTGCGTACGTTAAGGATACCTGTGGTATCGTTGGCGACGCTATGGACGAAGGCAAAGGCGTTCTGTTTGAAGGCGCTCAGGGTACTCACCTGGATATCGACCACGGTACCTACCCCTTTGTGACCTCTTCCAACACTGTGTCTGGTAACGCTGCTGCTGGCTGTGGCTGCGCTCCCAGCCGCCTGAACCGCGTTCAGGCTGTTATGAAGGCATACACCACCCGCGTTGGTGCTGGTCCCTTCCCAACACAGCTCGAAGATGAAGCAGGAAAGCACCTCCAGAACGTTGGCGCAGAATTCGGCGCAACCACAGGCCGTCCCCGCCGCTGCGGCTGGCTCGACCTCGTTGTCATGCGCGAATCCGTCCGCCTCAATGGTCCTACTGGCATCGCTGTGACCAAGCTCGACGTCCTCGGTGGACTCGACGAGATCAAACTCTGCGTTGCCTACAAGTACAAAGGCGAAGAATACACCTACCCGCCGCAGGATGAAAATTGCCTCGCATACGTCGAGCCAGTTTATGAAAGCCTGCCCGGCTGGAAGGAAGATATCTCTTCCGCCAAGACTTGGGACGAACTTCCGGAAAATGCTCGCGCTTATGTCCAGCGTGTCGAAGAAGTGCTTGGCGTCAGCGCCAACATCGTTTCTGTCGGCCCCGGACGCGAGCAGACCATAATCAGATAAACGTCTCCTGTTCGTCGCGACTTTCCAACGCCCCGTGAAACACGGGGCGTTTTTCTATAATCTGTTTCCCGCAGATTTCCATATTTTCGACTTCTCTCTCCTTCCCAGCGCGCCCTGCACCAAGTTCATCCCACCCCGAACCTTGCAGGACGCGCTGGGAACAGCTATATCTTGCAAGCGCGGCACGGTTACTCGACCTGTCGCCTTTATTCATTTTTTTCCTGCACCCAAAACACGGTATGCATGGGGACCCGCGCCCTTGGCCCGCCCCCTCCAAAGCCGGAGAAGCTACACATGCTCGACATTAAATTTATTCGCAAAAACATCGACAGCGTCAAAGAAGCTCTCAAAAACCGCAACGCTAAAGTCGACGTTGATGCCTTTGTTCAGCTCGATGAAAAACGCCGTGAACTCCTCGCCGAAGCAGAGTCCCTCAAGGCGGAACGAAATGCGACCTCAAAGCTCGTTGGCCAGCTTAAAAAGAATGGCGAAGATGCCAGCGAACAGATGGCGCGCATGAGCACTGTTAACGAACGCATCAAAGCCCTCGACAGTGAACTCAAGGACATCGACGAGCAGTCCCGCCAGTGGCTTCTTTCCGTGCCGAACATGCCGCACGAATCCACCCCCATCGGTAACGATGAGACCGCTAACCCGCAGGTCGCTCTCTGGGGCGAAAAGCCCGTTATGGACTTTGAACCCAAAGAACACTGGGAACTCGGTACCAAACTCGGTGGACTCGACTTTGAGCGCTCCGCAAAGCTCGCAGGCTCCCGCTTTGTCGTCTATCGAGGCTGGGCCGCTCGCCTCGAACGCGCACTCGCCCAGTTCATGCTCGACGTGCAGACCATGGAAAACGGCTACGAAGAGTGCATCACTCCCTACATGGTGAACCGCGCGACCATGACCGGTACCGGCCAGCTCCCCAAGTTTGAGGAAGACCTCTTCAAGCTCGAAAACTGGGACTACTTCATGATCCCTACCGCAGAAGTGCCGCTGACCAACCTCTACTCTGGCGAAATCCTCCCCGAAGACCAGATGCCCATGCGATTCACCGCATTCACCCCCTGCTTCCGCAGTGAGGCTGGCTCTTACGGCAAGGACACCAAAGGACTCATCCGGCAGCACCAGTTCCACAAAGTCGAAATGGTCCGCATCGAAAAGCCCGAGGACTCCTACGACGCTCTCGAAGAAATGCGCGGCCACGCCGAAAGCATCCTTCAGAAACTCGGCCTGCACTATCGCGTCGTCTCTCTCTGCACCGGCGACATCGGCTTCTCCGCAACCAAGACCTACGACCTCGAAGTCTGGCTGCCCGGTCAGAACGCCTACCGCGAAATTTCTTCCTGCTCCAACTGCGAAGACTTTCAGGCTCGCCGCATGAACATGCGTTTCCGCAGAAATGGCGCTAAAAAGCCCGAATTTCCTCATACCCTCAATGGCTCAGGACTCGCCGTCGGCCGTACGTTTGTCGCCGTCGTCGAGAACTATCAGCAGCCCGATGGCTCCATCGTCATCCCTGAAATTTTGAAACCTTACATGGGAGGGGTTGAAATTATTCGCCCGTTGAGCTAAAAGCTCCCCTGCACGACGTAAACACGCCGCGCACACCATGAGGAAAAACCTCGTAATGTGAATTTTTTTTGAAAATTCCTTGACAGGTTCAGCAGTAGATTTTATACACTGCAACCTCAACGGGGGCCGTTAACTCAGCAGGTAGAGTATCTGCCTTTTAAGCAGAGAGTCACTGGTTCGAGCCCAGTACGGCCCACCATTGTCCCCATCGTCTAGTGGCCTAGGACGACGGCCTCTCACGCCGTTAACGGGGGTTCAAATCCCCCTGGGGACGCCACCTAGATAAATCAAGCTCCATACTTCGGTATGGAGCTTTTTTTTGACCTAGTGACCAGCACTAGTGCGTTAGCGCTGGATGGAATGGGTTGGAATATTGGGGGCCAGCCCCCAACCCCCCGCGTAAGGGAATGATTCCCTTACGTATCCTCAGCGAGTTTGAATTCCCTCCACGCTTCGCGTGAATGAAATTCAAACTTGTTGGGCATAA
>NZ_FUYA01000009.1:115089-139603 GCF_900167065.1 Desulfobaculum bizertense DSM 18034 | reverse complement strand
AGCCCCAACAAGTTTAAAAGCCGTCCAAGCGAAGCTTGAACGGCTTTTAAACTCGATGAGGATACGTAAGGGAATCATTCCCTTACGCGGGGGTTTGGGGGCGGCGCCCCCAATCTTCCCCTCCCACCTATCCAGCCCTTCCGGGCTGGGGCTGGCTCGCAATATTCTCCCACCTAGCGCATAAAGCCCATAATATTGTAGCAAAGCTGCGCGGCGGTGAATTCGCAATAGTGAAGGCCTGAAATAGGAGCAAGCTCGACAACGTCAGCGCCAATACACTGGCGCCCTGCTAAAAGGGCCTGCAAAAGCTGAAGTGCCTGATACCACTGAATGCCGCCGGGCACGGGGGTGCCTGTGGCGGGCATAATGGAAGCATCAAGACCATCCACATCAAAGGTCACGTAAACTTTTTTGGGGAAAACTTCGGGGAGAGAAACGTGAGAAATACCGTTCACACCAATGTCCCACCCGTCATGGTGCGGAATCCCGTGCTCAACGCGAAACTGCTCTTCTTCCTCACAAAGGGCGCGAACGCCAAGCTGAAAAAGGGGAAGACCGAGATCGCTAACGGCACGCCGCATAACACAGGCGTGACTCAGCTTGGAGCCTTCATACTCGTCGCGTAAATCCGCATGAGCATCAAACTGAATAATGCCAAACTCGCCATGCTCAGCATGCAACTCCCGAAGCGCACCAAGAGTTACCGTGTGCTCACCGCCAAGCAAAATGGGAAGCCCACCAACATCAAGCGCAGCGCGGACCGCAACCTGTATGCGAGACAAGACGCTCTCGGCATCGCCACTACAATCAACAAAGGGCTGCGTGTAAATGCCGTGCTCTGCGGGAACGGAAAAACCATTCCATAACTCAAGCTGATCTGAAGCCTCAAGAAGAGCAGCTGGCCCATGCTGCGTCCCACCGCCATAGGAAACAGTCTTTTCATAGGGCACAGGGATGACGTGAAACCGGGCGTCCTCTGGAGCACCGGGGGCCAACTCAGAAGAAAAAAAACGATGCAGTTCTTCCACTCAAAAACTCCAACGCGGCTAAGAGAGACGCCGCCTGTACTCGTCATAACCAAATTCACGAATAACGCGCAGATCCTTGCCATTGCGACACACGGCAAGACTCGGAAGCTTTAGCCCGTTAAAGGTGTTGGTCTTGACCATGCTGTAAATCGCCATATCCGTAAACACGACACGATCACCGGGAGCAAGGGGGGTATCAAAAGAATACTCACCCATCACATCCCCGGCGAGACAGGAATGCCCCCCCATGCGACAGGTCCATGCTTTTTCACGCGCTTTGCCTGAGCCAATGATGTGGGGCCTGTACGGCATTTCCAAAACATCGGGCATGTGGGCCGCAGCAGAGCTGTCCAAAATTGCAATCGGCATGTCAGCCTCAATCACATCAAGAACAGTTGAAACGAGAAATCCGGTATTCAACGCGACGGCCTCGCCGGGTTCAAGATACACCTGTACCCCATAACGCTGCTGAACACGGTCAATACACTCACACAGAAGATCAATGTCATAATCCTCACGCGTAATGTGGTGCCCGCCCCCCATGTTGAGCCATTCCATCTTGTGGAGAACGTGCCCGAAATTCTTCTCGACCACGTCAAGAGTCCGGGCCAGAGGCGCAGCATTCTGCTCGCATAAGGTATGAAAATGAAGCCCTGCGATGCCATCAAAAGCAGACTCATCAAACTGCGCCCGCCGAACTCCCAGCCGCGAGCCGGGAGAACATGGATCATAAAGGGGAACAGCGCCCTCGGAATGTTCCGGATTGATACGGATGGAGCAATGAATCTGATGCGCTGCCGCATCGATCATGGGACGAAAGCGTGCATACTGCGCAAAAGAATTAAATGAGATGTGATCGCAAAGCGTAACCAGCTCTCGCATGTCCTGCTCAGAATAGGCAGCAGCAAAAGCATGCACCTCACGCCCAAATTCCTCACGCCCAAGACGGGCTTCATGCGGAGAACTCGCACAAACGCCATGCAGCGTGCCCCGCAAAAGCGGAAACACGCTAAACATGGCAAAACCTTTCAGAGCAAGCAGAATCCGCGCACCAGTCCGCTGCTGCACAGAATCCAGAATTTCCAGATTCCGCTCAAGCAGGGCCTCGTCCACAACGAAACAGGGAGTCGGCGGATTCTGCTCCAAAAGTGCTAAGAGATAATTTCTTTCCACGGCAGACCATGCTTGTTCAGCTTTTCCATGAACGGATCAGGATCAAACTGCTCCATGTTGAACACGCCGGGTTTCTTCCACGTCCCAGTCATGACCATCATGGCACCAATCATGGCCGGGACTCCGGTCGTATAGGACACAGCCTGAGACTTTACTTCTGCGTACGCCTGCTGATGGTCACAAATGTTGTAAATGTAGACCGTCTTGGGCTTGCCATCCTTCACGCCCTGCATAAGGCAACCAATGCAGGTTTTGCCCTTGGTGTCCGGACCAAGAGATGCGGGGTCAGGAAGAAGCGCTTTCAGGAACTGAAGCGGAACGACCTCTGTGCCATTGTACTCAACAGGATCAATACGGGTCATGCCCACGTTCTCCAAGACCTCAAGATGCTTGAGATACTGATCGGAGAAGGTCATCCAGAAACGGGCACGCTTGATGCCCTTGAGATTCTGCACCAAAGACTCCAGCTCTTCGTGATACATCAGGTAGCACTTCTTGGAGCCAATGCCTTCAGGGAAATCATAATTCATGGACCAGGACAGCGGATCAGTTTCAACCCACTCCCCACGCTCCCAGTAGCGGCCTTTTGCCGTCACCTCACGGATGTTGATTTCCGGATTAAAGTTGGTGGCAAAGTGCTTGCCGTGATCGCCTGCATTGCAGTCAATAATGTCGAGCTGATGAATCTCGTCAAAATGATGCTTCTGAGCATAGGCACAAAACACGTTGGTTACACCGGGATCAAAGCCACTTCCCAGAAGCGCAGTGATGCCCTTCTCGCGAAAACGCTCCTGATAGGCCCACTGCCAGCTGTACTCAAACTTGGCCTCATCAAGAGGCTCGTAGTTTGCGGTATCCAGATAATCCACTCCAGTCTCAAGACAGGCATCCATAATATGAAGGTCCTGATACGGAAGCGCGACGTTCAACACGAGGTCCGGCTTAAAGGAACGAATCAGTTCCACCATCTCGGGGACATTGTCGGCATCAACCTGTGCGGTCTGAATAGGACGATCAAGCTGAGCAGCGATGGCATCGCACTTGGAAAGTGTCCGGCTCGCAAGGCAAATTTCAGAAAAAACTTCGGGCACCTGAGCACATTTGTGGACGACAACGGAGCCAACGCCACCAGCACCAATGATAAGAACTCTAGACATGTTTTTCCCCTTTAGCACGAGGTCTTGCTGCCGCAGGCCTTGAGATAGGTCGACCCGCGCAGGCACTTTTCATAGGCTTTCATAATCGAAAAGCGTTCACTTGGCGTGATGTATTTCTCGCGAACACCGCGTTCCGCCATAGTCCGGAACCGCTCAAGCACAGCTTTTGGATCATACTCAACATAAGAGAGAACATCTGCGACAGAATCGCCGTCCAGCTCTCGAACAAAATCAAAGGACCCGTCCGGTTCCACATGGATAGAGACCACATTCGTATCGCCGAACAGGTTATGCAGGTCACCGAGAGTCTCCTGATACGCACCAACAAGGAACGCACCGAGATTATAGGCTTCCCCCTGCCTGAGCGAATGCAGGTCCAAAGTCCGCTGCACGCCACGGGTATCAATAAAGCGATCCAGTTTGCCGTCACAGTCGCAGGTTATGTCTGCCAAAACGACTTTTTCTGTGGGCTGCTCATCCAGACGATGCACAGGCATCACCGGGAAAAGCTGCTCAATGGCCCATGCGTCCGGCAAGGACTGGAAAATGCTCATATTTGCGTAATAAATGCTGGCCAAAGAATCCTGAATGCCTGCCATTTCTTCGCTTGGGCGCTTCACGTTGTCCACGCGCAGGGCAATTTCCTTGATGATAGCCCAAAAGATGGTTTCTGCAACGGACCTGTCCCTGAGCGAGCTGTTGCCAACACGGAACATCTGCCGCACTTCATCACGGTAGTAAATGGCGTCGTTGTAGCACTCCTGAAGATTCTTAAGCGAAATGGAATTATACACTTCCAAAAGGTTCAGAATCGGCTCCGGAGTTCCTTCGGGAAGGGTCTCTGGAACAGGACGCTCTTCCAGACGGCTCACGTCCAAAATGTCAAACAGCAGCACAGAATAGTACGCAACAGTGGCACGGCCAGACTCTGTAATGATATACGGATGAGAAATTTCCCGCTCATCCATAATGCTCATGACAGTTTCGACAATGTCTGCGCAATATTCCTTGAGCGTGTAGTTTCTGCTCGAAAGGTAATTGGTATGCGAGCCATCATAATCAACAGCAAGACCACCACCAAGATCGAGGTATTTCATCTGCGCGCCTTCGTCGACCAGTCCGGCATAGACTCGGCAGGCTTCACGCAATGCTTCTCGAATGTCCCGAATGTTGGAAATCTGTGATCCAAGATGGAAATGTAAAAGCTGAAGAGAATCAAGGCGACCTTTCTCACGCAGGGCATCGAGCACGTCGACAACTTCTGCTGTAGACAGGCCAAAGATAGACAAGTCTCCACCGGATTCGACCCAGTGCCCGCCAGCGCGGGATGAGAGCTTAATGCGCACACCAATCTGCGGCACAACGTTCAAGGCTTCGGAACGCTCCAGAATAAGCGGCAGCTCACCGGGCATCTCCAAAACAAGGATACAGTTGAAGCCCATTTTGCACGCATAAAGTGCCATATCGACAAATTCCTGGTCCTTATAGCCATTGCAGACCAGACAGGCTTCTTTGTCTTCGAGGTAGGCAAGCGCGGCAATCAGTTCGGCCTTACTGCCGACTTCGAGGCCGTGGTGATGCTCTTTGCCATACTCTGCAATCTTGCGAATAACCTGTTCCTGCTGATTCACTTTCACGGGAAAGACGCCACGAAATTCGCCTTTGTAACCAAGTTCATGAATCGAGGAGTTAAAGCAGTCATGCAAAACGGAGATCTGATGCTCCAAAATATTTTCAATGCGGAGTAACACAGGCAAATTCATGCCTCTGTCCTTAAGCCCGCCAATGACTTCTGGAATGGACACTGTCGGTCCATTCTCCCCAAAAGGTGTTATCACGACGTTTCCAGCATCAGAAACATCAAAGTACCCGCTCCCCCAGTTCTTGATTCCATACAAGTCTGAGGAGCGTTCCACATTCCATTGCTCAAATACGGGCTTTTTAGCCATGAGAGCACCCTCCTTCGCCATCACAAAACATTCCGAACTGCCCACAGCTCTCGGACCGAGCGCATCAAATCAGGACGTTCGCCAAACAGGGAGTTTTCCTCCCCTAGTAAGATGGAGCGCGCCTATTAATAGTTTTTACATCTCACGTCAATACATGAGACATAAGCGTAGCCCTTTCCGGAGGGTATTTCCACCACCAAGCCGCGACGATGGCAGCGTGTTTTGCTTTACAAAAAAAGCCAAACACGCTGCGTGCATTTTATCACAAAGTTTTCTTGTCAATGCGCACAGAGCGCAGTAGGTTTGACTCGACCAAGAGACGAAACGCCTAATATGCCAAAGGATTTACCGAGATGAACGGAGAAAAAAAATACGCCATCGGCATTGATACAGGTGGCACATATACAGACGCGGTATTGCTCGAAAAAAGCTCTGGAAATGTTGTTGCCACGGCCAAGGCCCCCACAACGCATAGCAACCTGAGCATTGGTTTAACAGAAGCACTTGTGCACGTCATGCAGGAGAGTGCCATCCCCCCAAGTCAGGTGTCTTTTGTCTCTGTATCCACCACCCTTGCGACAAATGCGGTGGTCGAAGACAAAGGAGCAAAAGTTGGGCTCGTCATCATCGGCCTGACAAAGGCACTCGACCTCCCTGTTGTTTCTGTTGTCTACGCCAAGGGCGGCCACAAAATTACCGGAGAGGAAGAAGATCCTCTGGACATGGAAGCACTGGTCGAGGGCATTGGGACACTTGCCCCATATGTTGATGCCTTTGCCGTAAGCGCAGCCATGAGCTTCACCAATCCCGCCCACGAGCAGGTTGCGGAAAAAGCAATCTCCATGCTCGCTCCGGGCTGTCCGGTGTTCTGTTCTCACGAAGTCAGCCAGCGCGCAGGCATGAAGGAACGGGCAGCAACCACAGTGCTTCACGCCCGACTTATGCCTGTGATGCAAGAATTTTTGCGTGGCGTAAAAAAAGCCATGCGCGGACAGGGACTTGATTGCCCGGTGTCAATCGTTCGCGGCAACGCCAGTCTCATGAGCATTGAGCATGCCGTCAAGCGAGCCGCAGACACCTTTGCCAGTGGCCCTGCTGCAACATCATATTTCGGAACTGCCTTTGCTCCGGGCGAAGACGCCCTTATTGTCGACGTGGGCGGAACCACGACTGACGTCACCCTGATTCGCGGCAATAAACCAACCATCAAAAAAGGTGGAAGCCGTATTGGTGAATGGGAAACCCACATCGATGCCGTCGAAATGTTTACGGTAGGCATTGGCGGCGACTCTCAGGTCAGGAAAACCATTGGCGGCAAGCTCGCGGTTGGTCCCGAGCGTGTCTTGCCGCTCTGCATGGCGGGAGAAATTCCCGATCCAACAAGCTGGCTCGGCGTTGACGACTATACTCGTCTCATCACACTTGACCGCTTCTGCCGAGACGAAGACCTCGAGAATGACAACGTACTCCAGTGCCTGAAAGAAAATGGCCCAACGCCGTATGGCGAACTGATGTCTCGGACAGGCATTGGCAACATAGCGCTGGAAGAACGCCTTGGGCACCTCGTGCGCGAGCAAAAAGTCGCCGAAATCGGCTTTACACCAACAGACGCCCTCCACGTTCTGGGTGAACTTCATATCGGAAATGCCACAACCTCAACGCAAGGCGCAGAAGCGCTGGCAAAGCAGCTTGGCCTTGATGCGCGCAGCCTTTCCGAAAAGGTGCTCGAAATGACTCGGCACAAAATCGAGACAGCAATACTTGAGCACGTTGTACGCAAAGAAATCGGCGGGAACATGGTCGACTTTCTCTCGCGAAAAGACGGCATGTCGCTTGTTCACTTTGACGCGGCGCTCACCATACCACTCGTTGGCATTGGGGCGGCAGCAGAAAAACTTCTTCCCCCTGTCGCACAACACCTCTCGACAGAAATCAGTTTCCCGGAACATTATGAAGTAGGCAACGCCCTTGGTGCGGCCCTGCTTGGCGCCAAAGAATTTGCCACGAAGCAAACGGAGACCACAGAACATGTTTGATAGAAAGCCAACATCTTTTGAAAGCTGCCTTGAGGCCGCAAGTGAAAACACTCGAGTCGAGGTCGTCCACGGCTGGATATGGAAAGAAGAGCAGTGGGAAGCACACGCATGGTGCGAATTTGACGATCGGGTCATTGACCTGACCGAGTCCCGCCACTCCATGCCGAAATTTGATTTCTATGTGAAGTTTAAAGTCGATCCCAAACGCTGCAAGCGATACACCCGCCTCCACTTTTTTGAACTCGTTGGCGACGAAGGGCATTTTGGCCCATTCGACAAAGAATTTTTCTTTGCAGCAAGCTCCGCCACAGACCCACTCGAACGACTGCAATAAAAAAAGGCACCCTCCGGGGTGCCTTTTTTTATCTCCTTGCAAATCGCTTCATCCAGTCCAGGTACAGAGTAGACAAAAAATTATTTCCGCTCCTGCTTGCGTCTCTCGCGCCCTTTTGCGCAATCGGTATCATGGTCTCTATTCCCTGCCTCTCATAACGCAAAAGCGAACCTTGCGCTGTTTGCATAAGCATCTGGTTTTCGATCGCTCGTCCAATCTGAAACAACTTTACTGCCCACCACGGACCGCCAAAAAATCTGTGCCCCAGATAGGCGCACTGAACAGCACTCTCCGCATTCTCGCTCAACTCAATAAAACGACGGTATGCAGGTTCAAACAAAGGTTCCTCAAGGATCAACGCACGACAGGCGTCCAGATCGTTCTGTTCTGCCATCCTCTTCCTCAATTCCGCCATGCGCGAAGCATGGGGCTGAGCACGAAAATCCAAAAACGCATCGGCCTGCAACTCATAGCCATCCTGAAATAAAAAACGATGGTAGTCAGGCTCAAAATACCGCTGAAATCGCGTCGAGAGGAGTTCTGCATTTGCAGTGTCATTTGCATAGCGCCCCAGAGTTTGCCCCTGCCGATGGTACACCACGCTTCTCGGGACACATTGGCACTTGAGGTGCTTTTCTCGCAGAGTCAGGCAGAGATCAACATCCTCGAATCCATTTTTATATTTGGGGTAGAACATGCCCAGCTCAGAAAAGACCTGACGGCGCATAAAAAGTGCAGCACCAGTGATGCACTGAAGCTTGCGCTTTCTGGCAACAACGGGATGCTCAACAGGAAAAAACTCATATGCGTGAAGAACTTGCTGGCGTGGATTTGAGGCAACGCCCAAGTGTTGCACTCTATTTCTCGGAACGCACAGGGAGCCGGGATACAGAAGAAGAGGGCCAACAGCAGCATAGTCGTCAGAGGCTATGGCCTGCTCAAGAGGGTCAACCCACCCTTCCGTCACTTCTGTATCGTTGTTGAGCAAAAAGAGATATTCGCCACGAGCCTGCTGAGCACCCTCATTACAGGCAGGGCCAAAATTTCTGTTTTCAGGAAAACGGATGTGCTGGAATGCCCCAGGGAATAGTCCCTCTCCCAATGGTGTAAGAACTGTTGCAGTTTCATCAGTTGACGCATTATCAACAATAATAACTTCCATTGAGGTCTTGGGGTGATGTTTCTTAAGAGAAAAAAGGCAAGCTTTCGTCAACAGGAAATTGTTGTGCACAGGGATAACGACTGAAAGTCGAGGTGAATTCATGTTTTTCTCGCAAAGGGCTATAAGGAGTAACGAGATTCAAGTTCCGTATACAGTCAAAAAAGCTCTTCTCTGGGCAACTTGAAATATCACGACATAACCCTATTAAAACAAAAAAAACACCCCCTGCACAAAGACACAAAAAAAGGGTTACACATTTGTGTAACCCTTGAATTTGCGTGGCGGAGCCGACGAGACTCGAACTCGCGGCCTCTGGCGTGACAGGCCAGCGTTATAACCGACTTAACTACGGCTCCGCATTATGCGGCGCGATGCACTCGCGCTGTGAGGGAGACAATGCGGTATTTACCCCACCCTGTCAACACAATTTTCATTTTTTTCAGCAAAAAGACCGGTTTTTCCCAAAAGAATGCAAGAACTTGCAGTTTTCTTTTTCCATAATCTTGCCCAGCACAATTCTTCTTTTGCCTCAATATCGCTCCAGCTCAAAAATCAAGTTTCTCGACTTTCAAACATTTCATTCCGATGCATCCAGCTCCACGCAACAGGCTCTTCAACTTTTTTCTCTGTTCCCCGCCCTATTATTTAACTTCCATCCTTCACCCTTTGGGCTCAATTAAAAAGCCCATGCAGCGCAACCGGCGTATTTTCAACAAGTCTCCTACATTATTCGTTTCGTTTTACACGCGACATACCAGTTGCCCGCACAGAGTTTTTTACAATCAGGGACGACACAGGCTCTCTTTTCGAGTATTCTATGCACTCAATGCGGCACTCCGGCCCCTCAGCCCCGTCTGTCGCACAAATATTTTCACGTCTTACCCACTTGGTTTCTCCCGTCCCCCTCGGGGAACGCAAACCAGGCCACAAAAAAGGAGCAACTATGAAAAAGCTGCTGACGCTTAGTCTGGCACTGGCATTTTTGGCTTTTGGAGTTATCGCGTGCTCAAATTCATCCTATTACTCCGACCCTCACGGTTCATCCAAATATGATACCCACGCCAAGAAAGCTGAACACAGCTCTTCCCAAACTCAAAAAGCCAACAAAAGCCCGTATGACGGCATGGCTGGCATCGAAAAAAGCTTTAACGACATGGATGTCCTCATTCAAAAAATGGAAGCTGATTTCGATAATCTCAACACCTACATGGGACCACTGAAAAAACGCGTTATGGAAATGAAGCACAGCGTCGAAATGGTCCGCTCTGATGCCAAAAAAGCAAAAGATATTCAGATGCTCGACAACATCCGCGACCTCGACATGCAGATTAAAAACGTCGAACGCGGCATCGTGCAAACCAAAAAAGACCCCGACAACGGCTTCCTCACCATTAAGCGCGGTGCTCAGGATATCTACATGGCTATGGATCGCATGAACGCCCTGATTAAAAACAGAATGTTATAAAAATAAAGGAGAGGTGGGGGAGGAAGATTGGGGGCCAGCCCCCAAGCCCCCGCGTAAGGGAATGATTCCCTTACGTATCCTCATCGAGTTTAAAAGCCGTGCAAGCTTCGCTTGCTCGGCTTTTAAACTTAATGGGGCTGCCTAAAGCGGCTTCTTTCTCTTTCCCGTGCGTTGCCACCATTTTCTTTCTGAACGCAAGCGTTCAGAAAGAAAAGAAGTGCGACAGAAAAAGGCAAAAGAACACGCAATCGGGAAACGCCCACTAGCTCAAAAAATACGGCTGATGGAGAGGAAAGCGAAGCTTTCATCCCATTCAGCCGTATTTTTTGAGCGATAGCGGGATTCCCAAGGGCCTCGTCCTTGGGCGGGGTCAAGGGGCAGCGCCCCTTGCAGGGTTTGGGACAGCGTCCCAATAAAACAACAACACCCCGGCCCGCCCGGTGCCCCTTGCAGAGCACGAGACAGAGTCTCGTCCCCCACCCACGCCACACCACTGCGCCTAATTCCCAGAATAAATATCTGACATACCAATACGCCCTTCGCGAAGCAGTTTTTTCTCGCCCGCAAGGCGAACCTTCTTGAGCATTTCAGGGATGTCCGCGGGCTTGAGCAAATAGTCAAAGGCGCCGAGGTCCATCATGTCGAGGGCACCCGACACAGAGGCATGACCAGTCAAGACGATGACCTCCGCCTGAGCGCCACAGTCCTTCATTTTGCAAAGCGTCTGCTCGCCGCTCAAGCCGGGCATTTTCATATCGAGCAAGACAACGTCATACTCATAACTGTCCACCTTGTTGAGGGCAGTTTCGCCATCAGAGGCACTCTGCGCCTCAAAGCCTGAGCCGTTCAAAATCTTGGTTATATTCTCTCGAAACCGATCTTCGTCATCGACAACGAGTACTCGAATCTGGTGTTCCATTTCGTTCTCCGGTCGTAAAGAGTCATGACAACGAGAAACTTCCTGTAGCTACTGCTCCATGCCCGTAGAGGCCATGCGTGCTGATGGCCCTAAAAGGGAAACGATCATTGGTTCTGATCGAAGCAAAACCTCAGAAATATCATCCATCAACTCCACCTCATATTCTTTTGCTGCCTGAATATCTCCCATTGCCATATCAAGCTGCCGAGTGTGCACAATGAGGTGTCCCAAAACAATCATGGCGCGCAACACGCGATGCGCAGAGACATTCTCAAGACTCGCGAAAACAGCGTCATCACGGGCGTTTGCCATGAATCCCTTCCGGGCCAAAATATTCCGAATTGTAGCAGCACGAAGCTTGCGCCGTTCTGGGTCCGCACCGCCGCCCTTGAATTGCAGATAGGCATAATTCTCTTCTGCAAACGGACCTGCATGCCCTTCGACGGTGCTAAAATGAAAGCCAAAACGGGACTGCAAATTACAGTAGCCATCACCAACAAGAAAATAATTCCGCTCACCCATTGAATTCATGGCCCCTGCTTCAAGTGCGGGGTTGGCAGCGGCTTCCATCACCACAGAAAAAAATCCACGAGCATCCGCGGGCGGAGGCCCCTCCCATGCCTTGCAGTTCATTCCCTGCCATAACGCACGCATGGGGAGAGAACGCACATCATCAGGCCCAACGTCTCCTGTACACGGAGCAAGCCCACCCCCAAGATCAAGAACCCAGTACTGTGTTGGCACATCCGTCACGAGCCGCCGCGCCGCACGCGCAGGAATACTGCTGCTAGAACGCCCAAACATTTCCCGCACGGCCTTCTCATGACAAAAACGAGTAATGTCATGGAGCGTCCGGCACGATTCAGGACAAAAATCAGGAGCCTTGGCGTCCTTGAGATTAAGCGGAATTATGTACTCCATAGCCTGACGAAGACACTCCATCACCGGACTGTTTTCCATGAAAAAAAGCGGTTCTTTTGCGCTGCTCTTCTCCAAAAGATCCTTGTGAATTCCATGATATAGGGCACAGGCATCAGCATCCACGGTAATTCCGTCCCGCAACACTTCCGGCAAATCCTGAAGCCGTTCAACGAGCTTCTCCATGCCAAAAATCGCGGGAACGTTAAACTCACGCGCGACATTGGCGAGATGCCCGGCAATACTCCCGTGCCCAGCAAGAACAGCCGAAACGCGATCAAGCGCAGATGCCCAGGAAGGATTCGCCTGATCGACAACCATAACGGCACCGTCCGGCAAGGCGAGCAAATCCGCATCACAAAAAACATAATGAACCCGCCCCGCTCCAACTCCTGAGCTGGCAGTGCTCCCTCCTTCAAAAAGAATATCCTCTTGCGGAGCACGTGCATCAATCCGGCAGAAATCCTGAATTTCCAGCGGACGACTCTGGAGAATGACAACATTCCCGCCAGCATCAAGCGCCCACTCAATGTCCTGAGGAGTACCAAAATATGATTCAACTGCCCGGCCAAGCTTGGCGAGATGCACAACCTGCTTCCTGTTGAGCGATGCCCCAGTTGCCTCCTCACCAGAAAGGTGCGCACGCACGGTTCCGCCATCATCATTGCAGCGGTGTATCCACCGCTTTGTGGCAATGCTCTCTTTCAAAATGACGAGTGAATCCCGATCCACAAGCCAGACATCCGGGTCACACGCACCATCAACAATGGAAACAGGAAGTCCCGGCACCGCATGAATGTGAACACAGTCATGATCGATGCCGAGAGGATCAGCGGTGTACATCACTCCACCAGCCACGGACTCGACCATCTCCATACAGCCAACACACATAACCGCACAGTCATCGCGAAGCCCACGATTTCGGCGATATGACATCGCGGTCACGGAATAGGCACTGGCCACAACATCCCTGTACGCATCAAAAATTTCCAGAGGAGAGACATTCAGCACCGAGCGATACTGCCCGGCAAAGGACATGCCCTGCATGTCCTCATCCTGCGCACTGCTGCGAACAGCAAAATGCACACGCGGTGAAAACTCTGTGAGAAGCGTCAGCGCTTCATCAATAATCTGCTGAGGAATCGGAGCACTTACAATCGCGTCAGAAATACGGGCAGAAAGGGAATACAGAGAATCAAGCCCCGTGCCTTCTGACATCATGCACAACCGCTCTATTTCCTCCCGCAACCCACCACCCATAAACAGCCGAAACGCATCGGCGGAAAAAACAATACCCTTGGGCGTCTCAACGTCGAGCTTTTCTCCAAGCTCAGCAAGACGGGCAGTCTTTGAGCCTGCAAGATCAGTTCGCCCTGCCACATCCTGCATAGGCAAAACGACGGGTCCCTGTGGCTCCCCCCCCTCCTGCAAATGCAAAATGGGGTCGAGTGCACGAGCAATCTGCCGAAGCTGAGGACGAAGAGCATCATACTTTCCGGGGTGCATGGCACACAGTGCCCCGACCATGCGACCGACAGCGGCAACGGTCGTCACACTTTGCGAACGAACGTAATTCATATCAATCAGCCGCAAACCAGCAAGGGCGTCACCCATGTCCGACATTGATTCCAATGCCACATGATTTGCCGCCAAAAGCTGGCGAAACCGTTCGCAACGCCCCAAAAATCGCGCCATGTCTCCCTGCCCCTGCTGAGCAAGCAGCTCGCGGCGGCGGTGCATCATTTTTTTTACCGAATCAAGAATGCTCATTGTCTTCTCCCGAGGCACCCAGAGTTTCAGCGGTCCGGGCCGCTTCCACAACCTTGAAATACAGTTCATCAAACGGAACGGGCTTGAGCATGTATTCACTGGCACCAAGGGCCAGCCCTCGCAAGGCGGTTTCTGTGCTGGCATAGCCCGAAAGCAAAATCACCTCGGTTTGGGGAGCGATCCCCCGCAGCTTTTCCAAAAGTTTCAGACCGCCCATTCCCGGCATAGAGATATCGAGAACAGCAACATCAAACGCCATGCTGTTCAAAAGTTCGAGGGCCTGTGCCCCGTTCGATGCAGTTTCAACATCAACATTGCGACGGGCAAAGCGCTGCGCCGTGTTTGCCAAAAAAACCTGTTCGTCATCAACGAGTAAAAGCCGGGTCTTCTGCATACTCTTCTCCTGCACCTTTGGAGTTGGCCCCCACCGGGGAGGGTCTTGCACCGGTGGAGGCACTCCAGAAGCGGTCTTTTGGGGAGCTTGCAATCGCTTTCTACAACGAGGAAAGCATAGTCTTTATGTCGATTAACACCGGAGCGAGCGACCAGAAAAAACACAGTAAAAGAACCGCAGTCAAAGCCACACAACACAATGAGCGAATCCAGCCCATGCCACAGGCCTTCACGAGACCAACGGTGACCAGCGCGGCACGGAGGAGTTCAAAAACGGTCCCCAGTGCAGGAATCCACGACACAACCATGACCGCGCCAGACGCATAGGCATAGACAGAAAAAATCTGAGGAAAAGTTGCCCGCGTTCCCGGAGTCATCCCGACAAGAATAAAGGTAAAAACAGCGGCAAGAATGGGCATAAACAGTGCGTTAGCGAGATAAATAAAGCCCATTGTTGCCGAGTTGTCGTAAAAGTAACTCATGCTCACAGTGGCAAAAAAGACTGCGGAAATACACAAAAAGGTAGCGGGCTTGCGATAGCCTTCTTCCTGCCGCGTTTCGGCATAAAACCCCGCTGGCGAGCGAATAATATTCACTAGAGCATCAATGTAGTCCCTAACGCTCAAACCTTTTGCCGAACTTTGAACCGCTTCTGCTGTCGACATGATCTCGCCTCCTTAGTGCCCAAGCCCAATAAGCCCTTCCACAATGCCCCAGCCAAGCATAATCAGCGTCAGGACAAACAAGATGGACCGCTCTGTTCGCTTGGTAAAATATGTGACCCCATTTTCGTGGTAAAAAAACTTTCCCTTTTTCTGCTCATGCATTGCTTTTCCCCTTATCTGGCAGAAGGTAGCGACCCAGCCGCCGGGCCGCTACCTTGCCTGCTGTTTTTCTAGAATCCCGGCAAGCCGCTAAACCCTCTCCAGGTCCAGTAGCCAGCGGTCACGAGAATAACGACGATGTTTGCAACGAACCACATCGGGATGCCAATACGCAGGTAGTCCTTTGGTTCCAGATACCCGGAAGCATAGACAATCGCGTTCGGCGGAGTACCGATGATAAGGCAGTACGCAAAGGATGATGCAATAGCTGTCGACATAGCCATGAAGGGCAAGAATGTCGTACCAGGGTGAACGATACCCGCCATGTTCAGCGTAATCGGACCAACTGCGGCAGCAGCAGGACCGTCCGCCATCAGGTTTGTCAGCACAGCGGTCAATCCATTCGAAGTCAGCATCAGCGGGAGTCCGTGGTCCATGCCAAACGGAGCCAGCATCTGCACCACAGAGTCTGCCAGCCAGTACGCAGCACCTGTCGTATCCAGAGTTCGACCAAAGATAATTGCACCGGCGTACAGCCAGACAACACCCCAGTCCACGTTCTGGTGGTAGTCACGCCAGTTCACGACACCGGCGAGAAGGTATGCCACAGCACCGGCAACGGCGATAACACCGATGCCAAGACGAACAGGGTAAATGCCCATGTTGAAGAACAGCTTCTCAGTAAACCAGCCCCAGACCATCACGACAAAGATGATAACGGCCCAGATCTGACTCCTGTTCCACTTGCCCATCTTGCCTATTTCGGCTTCCAGATGGCGCATGGCAGGAGCAAGTGACTTGATCCGAGGCTTAAACAGGGTGTTTACCGCAAGCCATGTCAACGGAATCATAATGATGACAAAGGGAATACAATAGGTGACCCACTGGAAATAACCGATATCAAAGCCAAACATATCGGTCAGGTAGGTCATCATAATAACGTTTCGGGCACCACCGGACGGAGCGCCTGGGCCACCGATGTTGCACGCCATGGCAATGGCGATCATCAGCATCTTGGCAAGTTCCTTGTCCTCAGGAATCTCCTCGGTCAGGCTGTTCTGATACAGCAGCATACCAATAGGCAGGAACATAGCCGCGAGAGCGTGGTCAGAAATGAATGCTGCCAGTGGACTAATAATCAGGAAGAAAATCAGGGTAATCCATCTGACATTTGGAACTGCAAGCTTTTTGAACATCATCAGACACATGCGCTTGTCCACGCCTGTCTTGACGAACGCCGTCGCAAACATGAGAGAACCCATAATAAACCAGCATGCGTCCGACCAGTACAGCATGGCAACCTGCTGCCGGGTGACAACGCCACTAAAGACAAGAATCAGACCGATACAAAAAGCCACGCCCGGCAAGGGCATGCACTCTGTCATAAAGCAGAATACGACAAAAACGACCATTGCGATGGCAACCTTGATATGCCAGGTCCCTGTTTCTGCAGCCTTTTTGTCCTGCCCTTCGAGCTGGTTAAAATCCAGCTTGTGCATACGCAGATCAAAACTGCTCTTCATGACGTCGTTGTATCGCTCAGGGCTGACGTTTTCCCCAATATACGACGTTGCCCGTTCAAAGTTTTCCGAATCAACCGGAATGTTGTACTTTTTACACCACTTCTCATTACGCTTCATGAAGCGGTCTTTTGTCAGGGCGCCCATGCGCATGTTGCGCTCCATCATACGGGCAGTCAGGATTTCCCACTGCTCAGCATTTGCGCTGGGCTTGTCAAAAAGCTGTTCGCACACGTAATTCACAACAACCTTTGGACCGACCTGATACTGCGTCCCCACTCGCTTCATTCCGTCTGGAGTTGGGAGCACAAGAATGAGTGTAAAAAGAATGATCGGTATGATTAAGAGCTTCCAGTTTACGTACTTGTCGTAACCTGTCGCTTTCTTTTCATTTTTTGCTTGAGACATGGAACACCTCGTTTGGATTCAGTTCAATCCGTGCTAGCTGTTGGAAATAATCGCGGCGATTTCGTAAAACAGATCCTGTTCCCGAATAATTCCAATGAGTTTTCCTTCTTCCATGACAGCAACACGCCGACAGCGATCGCAGGTCATCCGCTCTGCGACTTCCATCAGGTTTGCGCTCACGTCCACATGAGGCGGTCTTTCAGACATAATTTCTGAAACACTAAGGCTCATGATTTCGCGAGCACGCGAGTTGAAAAGCCCTTTCCAAAACATGGTGGAATACTGGAGAGTCTCCGCCATAGAGGGTTTGGGAGCCGTGAGATAGGCAGGTCGAATTGCCTGAATCAGATTGCGCGGCGAGATAATCCCAACCAGCTCCCCACTTTTTCCTGAGACCAGCACAGAGCTGTGACCAATCGCCATCAAACGATCTGTTGCCACAAACTCGTTTCGCTCACGCTCCAAAGCTTCAATGGCATCGCGGACCGTGCAGTCCACAGGAATTGAGGTGTAATTTTCGACTGGCACCATGACTTCGCGAACGCTTTTCTCTTCTTTTGAACGGGGAGATCCACTGCGCACAGCGCTCTGGATTTTTGCGGCCAGCAGGTCAATGTCACAGGGCTTAGCGAGGTAATCGAACGCCCCCTCTTCCAGTGCCTGCTCTGCGCTCGGCATTGCGCCGTGGCCAGTCAGCATAATCACTGGTAAATGTGGATGCGTTTTTTTGATTTCGCGCAAGGTCTTGTGCCCGTCCATTGTTCCCATGCGGACGTCCAGCACAACGACATCTGGCGATTCCTTCAATTTCTCGAGAGCCTGCTCTCCATTTTCTGCGACAAGAGTCTCGAACCCTTTTCGTCCAAGTATTGTGGCCGTCACGGTACGGAACCGTTCTTCGTCGTCGACCATCAGAATCCGAATTTTCGACATAGGGTGTCTCCTCATTAGTGTCTTCCTCAAGGCAACACTTACAAATTTTCAGACTTCTTCACCGACTCAAGAAGCTCGCTGTGCCTTCGAACCTTTTCAAAAGCTTCCTCTGCTTTCTTCAAAAGATCTTTCATACTCAGGGGCTTGACCAAAAAATCCATTGCGCCAAGCTTGAGTCCCTCGACAGCGTCTTCCATGCTTGCGTGACCTGTTATGATGATGACCTCGGTCAGCGGACGAATTCGCTTGATGTGCTGAAGCGTTTTCATTCCATCATTTCCGGGCATTTTAATATCCAAAAAGATAACATCAATTGGGTCACGCGTGATGATGGAAAGCGCTTCGTTGCTGTTCTGAGCAAGAAGGACCCGAATGTTCATCTTTTCAAAAAGCTTCTGCGTGTTTTCCAGAAGTCTTTTTTCATCATCCACCAAGAGGATGGTCATCATTCCAGTCTTCATTATATTCCCCTGCTTTACCTTGCGCTGTTAGCTTTCCCGGAGCATCACGCCTATCGTGCAAGCGATGTGATTTCTCATACTGTAGAGAGCAACCCTCGTGCCAAAAAATATCAATATAAAACAATGTCTTATATAATCTCTCCCCACGACAATCGCGCAAAATTCCTTGCGCAAAAAAAAGACGGCCATTGCTGACCGTCCTCGTTCATATGCTCTCGTTAATGTGAATATTCAGGAAGCGTCATTGTAAACACAGCCCCCTTTCCTTCTCTACTTTGAGCAGTGATGCCACCGCCCATACCATCCATAATAGCGTGACACACTGAAAGCCCAAGGCCCGTCCCCTTGCCCGGTGCCTTGGTTGTAAAAAATGGATTAAATATTTTTGCCAACACATCGCGGCTCATGCCTGAGCCATTGTCTTCGACTTCAATCTGCACAAGATCTGGAGGCGTCCTCGACACGCTCACCCTCAGCACTCCCCCCTCAAAACCGTGCCGTTCCTCAATGGCCTGAAGTGCATTATTGAGCACATTCACCAAAACCTGCTGGAGTTGCCCAGGGTCAGCCATGACGCGCGGAATCTCTGCTGGAATAATCAAAGAAAAATCGACGCCCGAAACCTTTGCTTTGCGCTGCATCATGAGCGTCGCCTCTGGCAGATACACATGCAGGTCCACCGCTGTATTCTCAGGCCCGGGATACCTGCCAAATTTCAGAATTGACCGAGTAATTGCCGCACAGCGATCTATCTGAAAATTCACCTGCTCCAGACTGCTTTGCAGCTCCTTCTTATCAGCCTCTTCAAGCGGCTGGTCTTCCTTCAAAGCCGCTGCATTCATTTCCATCAGCGCAATTTCACTTTTCATAACCTGCAAAGGATTATTAATCTCATGCGCAAAACCAGCCGACATTTCTCCAAGCTCTGCAAGGCGGGCAGCCCGCAGCAAATGATTTTCCATTTCCCTTCGCTCTGCCTCTTTTGAGCGAAGAATTGCCACAACACGGCTACTCACAAGAATTGCCAGACTGACAATAAAAATACCACCAGCCAAAGACACCAAGGCAATCGTTCGTGCGGCCCAGTCAAATTCGGCAAAGGCTTCCGACGTTTTCTGCCGCACCACCAAAAGCCACAACGTGCCCTTGATTGGCGCAACAGCACAAATATATTCCCCATGAAGCCCCGTACTCACCCCCTCCTGATCCAGCAGACACTGAGAGCTTTCTTCCACGGAGAGAATCGTTCCTCCCGAGCGCTTTGTCGTCTGGAGAACGGCGGCGTCATTGACAATAAAGGCCTCACCCGTCTCTCCAATGCTCACCCCCTGAACAAGGTCACCAAAAAGCCCCTGATCGACCGTCGCACGAAGGACCCAGCGCCCTTTCCCCTCGCCAGCTGCCACTGCCACAGTAAAATGCGGACGATGACGATAGCCAAGGTAGACGTCACTCACGTAACTCCCGGACTGAAGAGTTTTCGAAAACCACGGCTGATGTGAATACTGCTTGCCCACAAGATCAAAGGGACCTGCGTAGCTCTTTTGCACGCCGTTTTCATCAATCAGGCCAATATCAATAAAGGTTTTAGACGTTCTTTGCAGGGACTGAAAAACCCGGTCGAGCTGGTCCTGCTCAAGGAGTGACGTCACCGGAACCGTGCTTAGAATGGATTCAAGATCAATCCTTCGCTCGTCCAAAAAAGATGAAATCAAAATAGCATGGTCTTCTGCTATTCTCTCTGCAACGTGGAACGCCGAGCGCTCCATTGAGGCTCTATAGGATGAATAGCCAATTGCGAGGGAAGCCAGAAACGGTATTGCCGGGACCAGTATCATCACCACAAGGAGCATTTTTCGCACATCTTTATACATGTCAGGCTTCATGTGAGATTTTCCTCCATATTCATAAAAAGATGCATATCGACTCTATCATTTCGCAGACAAAGCGCGCATCTCATTATGTAGCAATGCCCATACCAAAAATTTCTCGCAATCTGGCAAGAAGTTTACTTCTCTGCTTGACCTTTTTCCATTTTGCGCAATACTTGCGACATATGCCCGAGGTGCAGCACGGAGCTTGCACCATGAAGAATCACACAAAACGTAAAAAACAACGACGATATTTTCCCATTTCTTTTGGTTTGCGTGGTCGGCTCATGGCCGCACTTATTCCCTGCGTCATCCTCATGCTTATAGTGCTCGGCATGACGAGTTACGGCGTTGCGGAACGGTACATTACCGAAGGAATTGAACGATTTATTCGTCTACAGAATCTTGCCGTTGCTCACGAAGTGGAAGGCTTCCTTGAGCAGAGTCGACAGGATCTGCTGTATGCCGCGCAGCATAAGCTTGATGAAGAATCCATGCGGCAGTTCATGACGAACATTGCTGAGGCTGGCGGTGTTCACTACCTCGAATTTTCTTACACAGACCCCGGCGACGAGCAGCATATTTTTCTGTATCGGAGTAACGGGGAAATTCGTCGCGTCCTCGGCAAAGACTATTCGCGTCTTTCCCCGCACCCTCTTCTTCTTTTCGAAGAGACCCCAAAGCTGGCCCCCGGAGAAGTCTGGATTTCTCCCGTTCAGGAAGTTCGCTATCCTGTTCATCATCCTGATTCTGCGAACCTTCTTGTACGCCGTCACGTCATTCGGCTCGTCACGCCATACACTCTTCCCGGAAAATCCCGTCCCGGTTTACTGAGTCTCTGTCTTTCCAGTTCAGACATTCGAGACATTCTGACCCTTTACAACAGCAAGGACTCACCAATCTGGGCATTCCCACGCAGCAGCGAACTCCGCTTTGACTACTTTGTCGACCTCGATGGCTGGATGCTTTTCCAGTCCGGCGATCAGAAAGACACGTCTCGCAAGCTCGAGACATATCTTGCGCGCTCTGGTTATGCCGGAACTCTGGGGCGCCCCGGTCTTGAAAATGCGTTTCGCCCAGACAGGCAAAACTCGCTCTATTGGAACATGGTTCAGGAAATTCGAAAAGGCAGGTCAGATCTTCGTACTGTTCACGACGAAGCCCGATCATCTGGCGTTAAAAATTATTATTTCGCCTACGCACCAATTCGTTTCCAGAGCACTTCGGGCACCCGCAACGTCTATGCAGGTCTTGTTCGGGTTGACCGCAGTGAGCTTCTCCTCCTTGCAGGCTATCAATATCTCGACGTCATGCTTGTCGTAACGATTCTCTCAATTTGCGTTGTTGGCCCGCTCATTTACTGGATCAGTCGCAGGCTGACGGCCCCCATCCGGGAGCTTTCTGAACAGCTGGACGCGCTCAAGGGCGCCGAGCTTAAAGAGATTGAAATCTCCTACGGTGGTCGCGACATTGAGAATCTCAAACTTGCCGCCAACAACATGATTCAGCGTATCGCGCAACAGGTGGAGCTTATTCGCCAGAAAGACGCAACCATTGAAAGTGTCAACTTGCGCGAACCCGCGGATCTCGCCGAAGAAAAAATGCTCCTTGAGCAAACACAACTCAGCATCATTCCGAGCATCATTGGCATTGGCCCCCAGATTTCAGAACTCAAAAGTGCAATTCTCAAAGCCGCACAGGTGGATGTTGATGTTTTAATCTCTGGTCAAACAGGAACAGGCAAACAGCTTGTTGCCGAGGCCATCCATCAGCAGAGTGCCCGCAAGGGGAACCCTTTTATCTGCATCAACTGTGGCGCGCTTGATGAAAACCTCTTGCTCGACGCTCTCTTTGGGCACGTCAAAGGAGCCTTCACTGAGGCGCACTCTGATCGCAAGGGAGCATTTCAGGAAGCAAATCGCGGCACCCTCTTTCTTGACGAGATTCAGTCAGCATCCCCAAAGGTGCAGCAATCATTATTACGCGCGCTCTCCGTTCGTCGCATCAAACCGCTAGGCAGCGACGAAGAAATTTCTGTTGATGTTCGTATAGTTGCCGCCACAAACGTTGATCTCGTCGATATGATTCAGGAAAACAGTTTTCGTGAGGATCTCTATTATCGACTCAAGGTCGTGTCCTTGCACACTCCGCCACTCAGCGAGCACACCGAGAACATTCCGCTTTTGGCCCTGCATTATTTGGAACAGGCCGAGGCGCTCACGGCCCGCACCGGTTTGAGGCTCAGCAAAGGCGCGCTCATCCGGCTCAACGAATACGAGTGGCCAGGGAACATTCGCGAGCTTGTCAACGCCATCACCCGCGCGGCGGTCATGGCCGAAACAGATATTATTCAGGCAGAAGAAATTCGCCTTGGCGCGGAGACCTTAGAGCCGGTTCATATTGCCGACATTCAGGTCGATGTCCCCACTCCACGACTCCCCGCATCCTCTGAATGTGAGTCCGCCACCGCGAAGCAACCCCGTGTGTCTCCTTTAGAACAATTCAATGAGCGGCAACAGAAAGCGTGGCCCTGCATGTTGGAGCATCTTGAATTTTCGCGGAGTGAGTATCAGGAATTTGTCGGCGGCGAGCTTTCTCCACGAACTGCAAACTACGACCTCAACGAACTGGTTTCGCTTGGTATTTTGAGCAAGCAGGGGAAAGGCCCCGCGACGCGCTATGTTGTCGCAAAGCAGGACTAGAAAAGAGTTGAGCTTGGGTGGGTGGGGTTATACGAGACTCTATCTCGTGCTCTGCAAGGCAAGGGGTGCAATTTTATTGGGGCGCTGCCCCCCCCCGCAAGGGGCGCCGCCCCTTGACCCCGCCCAAGGACGAGGCCCTTGGGAATCCCGCTTTCGCCCAAAATTAAAGGGCCGGATGTGTGAAAGCCGTTGGCTTTCCCTTACATCCGGCCCTTTAATTTTGGCCTAGTGGGCGTTTCCCTAACGCGGGTTCTTTTGCCTTTTCCAAACCGCACTTATTTTCTTTCTGAACGCGAGCGTTCAGAAAGAAAATGGAGGCAACACACGGGAAAGAGAAAGAAGCTCTTTACGCCTTCTCACCCAAGTTTGAATTTCATTCACGCGAAGCGTGGATGGAATTCAAACTCGATGAGGATACGTAAGGGAATCATTCCCTTACGCGGGGGTTTGGGGGCAGCGCCCCCAACTTCCCCCCTCCCACCCATCCAGCCCTCGCGGGCTGGGGCTGGCCCCGGTTCTCTCTTTCGGAATCCCAAACGAAAAAAAGCACCCATGCTAAAAACATGAGTGCTTTGATTTCGATGGCGGAGCCGACGAGACTCGAACTCGCGGCCTCTGGCGTGACAGGCCAGCGTTATAACCGACTTAACTACGGCTCCGCATTTATTTTTGAGTGGTGGGCGAAACAGGGCTCGAACCTGTGACCCTCGGCTTGTAAGGCCGATGCTCTCCCAACTGAGCTATTCGCCCACTCTTTCTCTCCAACGGGAATGGTAAATATCCGGAGTGCTTCATCTTGTCAACGAGTTTTTTTCTTTTTTTAAAAAAAGTTTCAAACTCTAAAAGAACAAGTAAGCAGCGAGAATACTTCTCTTTCCTGCTGCCTGTGCTGCTGAAGTGTTCCTCAGCGACTCAGGAAGCAAGACTATATACAAACCATATTCCCTTGGGAAGTGTTTTTTTCACTTTTTTCAGAATTTCCAAGGACTCCATGAATCCTCGCACAGATAAAAAAAGCACACAATATACGCTAAAAGAATCGAGAAAACACCATCCCTAGACATGTACTTTCTCATAAAAGCCTCAAAAAGAGAATCTTCTGTTGGAGCAAATTTTTTTTGCACATCCTAAAACCTAAAGTATAATCCCAAACAGGATGCCTCTTGTCTGTTCAAAGATCCATAACTCTCTCTTTTTTCAAGACAGCTTCGCTTAACATCACTAGAACACCGTACAAATTGTCTAGAAAAAGTGTACAGCATGAAAAGCATCACTTCCGCCCCTTTTTTCCCTCCGAGCTAAGCGACTCTTTTTATTTGAATTACAAACAAAATTAAACGCCGTATAACGTATTTTTTTATATCCTAACGTGTGTTTACCTTTCGTAAAGGCTAAAACCCGGCATAGCGTAAATTTGGCAATATTTACCTTTTTTTGGTATAAAAAAGAAACATACGTCCCATACGTCCCATACGTCCCATACGTCCCATA
>NZ_FUYA01000009.1:0-115079 GCF_900167065.1 Desulfobaculum bizertense DSM 18034 | reverse complement strand
CATACGTCCCATACGTCCCATACGTCCCATACGTCCCATAAAGGGAACGACTCCTCTCCCCTCTTTTCGTCAAGCTCTTTTCATCAGACACAAAAAAAGGACGCCCCTTTCGGGGCGTCCCAAGACAGTCTTTCACCTCAGCATCACGCTGAGTTGTCAAAACTTATTTTTTCTGATGGCAACCAGCACACGTCACAGGGCCTACGCCCTTCGCAACGTGACAGGACTTGCACTGCTTATGATAAGCAAGCATCAGTCCGGGCTGTTTGCCCTGATTTTTCAGAGTATGGCACTCGGAGCAAGATGTTCCTACGGAATCCTCGTCTTCGAGCTTCTGTCCATTTTCATAGACATGATGACATGCGGCGCAGTCATCAATCTCTGCTTTTTCGTTATGCATATCATGCTGAAACACTGCTGCCGGGCGCTGGTTCTGGCCAAAGGCAGGGTCTTTCAGCTGCATGATATCTTCCTGTGAAAAGGCTGTTGCCACACAAAGCAGGCCAGCAAGCGCTGCCAAGGTGATCAACAGTCCCAGCTTTTTCATGCTCATGATTGTATCCCCCTGTTGCGGACAGCATCCGCAACTCCTTGCTTGACGTGGCTTGATTTACTCAACAGCCCCAGGCTTTTCCATGAATTCATAGATAAGATCGCCAAGGAACTTCAACTCCATCTCAAGGCCGTAATGATGGATGATGTCTTCAAGCCCGCCATGGCAGTTATGGCAGGGACATACAACCGTATTTACACCCATGTCTTTCACACGGGCAAGCTGTTCAGCCTTAGCACGGTTGGACAGCACGCGCTTGGTTTTCCACGGCGGTCCACAGTTAATGACACCACCACCTGCGTTACAGCAGAGGTTATGTTCTCTGTTCGGCTCCATCTCGACAACACCCTGCGTGAAGGCATTGGCAACATAGCGACCGCACTCATGAAGACCGCGTCCACGAACCGTATTACACGGATCATGGAAGGTCACCTTTTCAGGGAACTTCTCACGGACCTTGATCCGGCCGTCCTTGATAAGCTGCTCAAAGAACTCAAGGGAGTGAACCATCGGAAGCGGTGGCATTTTCCAGCCAAGCCAACGGTTACCCACGTCATACACGCTTCGGAAAGCGTGACCACATTCACCCATAACGATGTACTTGGAGTGCAGGCGCTGAGCGGCTTCATAATGAGCCTTCTTGACGCGACCCATCGTCTCAAAGTCACCGGTGAACATAGCCATATCGGAGTTATCCCAACCGGGTTCTTCGGGCATGGTCCAGTCAAGGCCAGCTGCATGGAAAATCGCAGCAGCCTGATAGATCAGGTGCGTTCTGAACTTCGGCTCAGGGGCAATAACAGAGTACATGAACTCTGCACCATCTTTGCCCACAGGAATACGAATGTTCGGGAACTCGTCTCGAGCTTCGTCTTCCTGCCACTGCAAGGTATCAATCCACTCATCTTCCTTGACCCACATCTGGTTCATGGTCGAAGCGTGGCTGTTTACCGTATCCTGAATGTACTGAGGGGACATATCCAGCTTGGAACAAACCCGGCGTACAGTCTGGAGCATGTAGGCAATGTCGATGCCAAACGGACAATACTGCTGGCAACGGCGGCAGAGGTTACACTCTGTCGAAGAAACAACAGAACACTCACGAATTTCTTCGGGGCTGAGTTTGCCGTTCTTCTTGATCATTTTCCACATGGTGCGCTTGACTTTGCCCACCGGGGAAAACTTAGGATCTTTATCATTAGAGAGATAGTGATGGCAGGCCTCGGAACACAGACCACAGTGCACACATGTCTCCACGTATGCGCGCAGCCGTGCGCCACACTCGCCCTTCACAACCTCATTCACGGTATTTTCAATGCGCTCTGGCGTGAGCTTTTTCATGCCCTCGTCGAGCCCGAGGTCCTCGATGCTGTCGTAGTCGTAACGGCCCTGTTCCCGGTCTTCCCTGGATTTTGCCGCTACCTTCTGTATGAATGTCATCGGGGCTTCGGCCTGTTCAACACTTTCAGTGTTTTCAGCCATAGTCCTTACTCCTTAAAGAAGAATTAGCGCTCAGGTCTACCAGTCCTTAACGTGACGAACTGCGCCAAATTCAGAAGCAGTGTAGCCACGGGTGTAGACAAAGTAGAGCATGTGAGCCAGCCGGGTGAAGGGGATGCATACGAGCATCAGTTCGCCTGCCAGAATGTGAAGCGTTGTCACCAGCAAAGCGCCACCGATCTGATGATAGGCGAGAACGCCAGTCAAGAACGGTGCAGCAACGATTGCGAGGATGACAAAGTCCGATGCGGTGGTGACAAACTTAACCTGAGGCAGAGACAGTCTGCGCCATGCAAAGTACACACAGCCAACCAGTACGAGGATGGCAGCAATGTCAGCCACGTAATCGGGCAGGGTCGGCCAGCTCCAGCCAAGAACGCTTTCCTCCAGAAGCACAATGTGCCCCAGGGTAAACAGCGGAACCAGAACCAGACAAATGTGAAAGACAAAAGTCACAATTGACATGACTGGTTCCATACGGGAATTCACCGAGCGAAAAGGAATAATCCAGTGAGCAATCGAACGGAAAGCATGCTTCCAGCTCCAGTACTCAGTGACATAGGTGTCCTTTTTTGCTGTCAGGCTCAAAAGAGACCAGATGCGCCAAATGCTCCCGCCAAGGAAAACCGCAAAAGCAACCCAGACCAGAGGGCCGCTTACGAAGTTATAAAAACTCTGCATTGCTCTCCCTCCTATCCGGTAATTTCGGACACCGGCACAACGCGGCGGTAGTATTTGTCGTTTTCCACACAGCGCAGAAGTACGTGTGTCGAATCAGGACTAAACACAGGCTGCCAACACTGCTCGAAGCTCCGGCCATATTCTTTGCCGTCGATGGCATAGCTAAACTTGCCACCCTTTTCGATAACAGCACCAACATGCGCACCATCAGCACTAAAGCGAGGTGCATACACCATGTCATACTTGCCCTGCCAGGCCTTGCCATCAACAAGGAGAGACCATTTTTCGTCTTCCTTGCCGACTGCAGCAGCACGCTTTCCGTCAGCACTCATTGCGAGATGCGTCACGGAATCACCAAAGCTTGCGTTCCACGGCGTGCCATCAACAGCAACCGTCCAACGACCAAACTTCGGAGAAACAATAGCGGCGAGATGCTGGCCGTCCGCGCTGAACTGAGGGTGCCAGCACTGAACAAAGGTCGGCCAAATTCCACGGCCATCCTGAGCCAGTGTCCACTGACCCTTCTGGCGAACAGGAGCAACAACTGCCTGCGTGGTGGGGTGGAAGACAGGAGTCCAGACACTCTGGTACGTCGTGTCCCACATCTTGCCGTCAACACATATGGTGTAGTCATACATGCCGCTACGAACTTCTGCCGCAACGTGACGTGCATCAGGGGAGAAAGAGATGCCAAAGACATTGACAAAATTATGGTCCCAGGCCTTTCCGTCAACCGCAACAGAATAGGTTCCTGCTGCAAATTTTTCAGTCTCAGCCTGTCCCATGTCGATAGTCTGGACAGCAGCAGCAGTGGAAGAACCATCGCTACTCATCGTAAAATTGTTTGCATTCGCGTAGAATGTGTCCCACAGCTGGCCTTCCGTTGCCATACCGTAGCGCATGTCCTGCTGGACAGCGCAGCCAATGCGGGAACCGTCATTATTAAACAGCAAATGCCACGCGTAACCATACGGGCCTTCCCATGTGGCTCCATCAACTGCGACATACCACTCGCCCATTGACTGAGCGAAGCCACAGAGACGGCCATCAGGAGAAAATTGCAGGCCCCAAACCCGGTCGTAGGTGTCTTCCCAGTTTTCACCATTGACACAGGCGGTAAACTCGCCCTCCACATTAACTACAGCAGCGATCTTTTCGCCATCTGCACTTGCGTGGAGTTCCTCTATCCATTCATACTTTTCTCTGCAGGAGCCGAGATCAAGAAGCATTTGCTCCCCAGGCTCCCAGTTCCAGCTTGCAGAAACCACCATAGCCCTCCTTCCAACGCCTTGCGGACGTCACTCGGTTGGGGTTCTCCGTTGAGGTTATATCATCATAAGGTTTGCATGCCGTTTTCTGGTTTCCCTTAAACTCCCAAACGAGTTTTTGTCCAGAACATAGCTCATAACTTCTTAAAATAATTAAAATTCCTACTAAAAAAGTGGGTGATTCACCCTACAAATTTATATGAATTTTATTACCTGAAATCATTCGCTTTTTTTCATCCATGTTCAGCCTAAAAATCACTTTTCTGATTTTTCGTACAGGCTTATCAAAAAGGGAAAAAGCCCGGCCAAACACAAATTTTCTTCGCCAAAACCTGCGTTTTTTTCCTGCTCTCAGCAAAAAACGCCGTGCTTTTGTGCCCTCTGGCAACGCACAATGCGCAAAAAAGGCACCACCAGAAAGGAAACACTCACCAGCACACAAAAAAACAGTGATACAACATCACGGCATCTGTTATGATTCACACGGTGCACACTCTTTTCTGCGTTCAAAAAAAGAACGTAATACAAGCTTTTGGAGTGTCCTATCATAAAATGCGCCAGGTGTACAAAATAAATGAATTTTTCTTTGCGTTTTTTCCTGACAAAAATGCAGGGACTGGACGAGTTCAGGCAAACTAGGATAAAACCAGAATATGCCCAAGAATTCCTTTCGCAAACACCACACACCCCAAAGCGCTTCGTCCCACAAAGACTTCCTGCCCCACCCGGAAACAGGGCCAAGGATTCTCTTTTTTAGTGGTGGCACAGCGCTTCGCGAGCTTTCTCAAGAGCTTATTGGGCACACTCACAACTCCGTACATATCATTACATCATTTGATTCTGGCGGAAGTTCAGCCGTGTTGCGAAAGGCCTTTCACATGCCCGCCATAGGGGACATCAGGAACCGGCTTATGGCCCTTGCAGACACCAGCGTCCCTGGCATTGAGCAGACTATTACGCTTTTTGGGCACCGCTTCCCCAAAGAAGCCGAACTCTGGGCGCTGTCTGACGAGCTGGGCCAGCTGTGCAGTGGCACGCATCCTCTCATTGCGGACATCCCAGCGGCGCAAAAAAATAGTATCCGCCATTTCCTTTGCCGTTTCTATGATCTCATGCCAGAAGGCTTTGACCTGCGCGGCGCGAGCATTGGCAATCTCATTTTGGCTGCGGGCTATCTTGAGCACCGTCGCTGCCTTGGTCCAGTCATTGAGCTTTTTTCCAAGCTCATTCACGCCCGCGGAACAGTCTGTCCCGTGTTTGATGGCGACCTGCATCTTGCAGCACAGCTTGAAAATGGAGAAACGCTCTGTGGGCAGCACAAAATTACGGGCAAAGAGTCACCAGCTCCAGACTCTCCCATTTGTCAGCTTTACCTGACATCCTGCCTGGACTCTCTTGAGACACACCCAGCCCGTGCGGCCCAGTCTGCACTTTCCGCCATTGCCGAGGCAGACCTCATCTGCTTCCCAATGGGGAGCTTCTACTCCAGCGTCATTGCCAACCTGCTTCCCGCAGGCATTGGCCGTGCAGTCGCGCAAGCCCACTGCCCCAAAATTTTTGTTCCAAACCTCGGCTTTGATCCTGAATCGTTCCACCTGAGCCTGAGCGAACAGGTGCTTGCCCTGCGTCACTACCTGCTCAAAGACTGCCCCTTCCCCTGCTCCCCCCGCCAGCTTGTCAGCGGCGTCCTCTTCGACTCCGTGAATGAAAGCTACTCTGGAGATTTGTCCCTGCATCAGCTCCAGCAGCTCGATCTTGACCTTTACGACACCCGCCTGACAGCTTCTCCAAATTCGTCGCGCATTTCTGCGCAAATTCTTGCACAAAAACTCATGACGCTCTCTGGCGTCTAAAAAATTTCTTTTTCTTCGAACCCCACCTTTCTCCCGCCAATTCTACACAACAGGGTTTTTGGAATAAAAACCCGCTCTTTCGAATAGTTAAAATGTTGGACATTAGTTCAGGACTAATGCACAACATAAGAATGAGACCAAAAATTTACAGCATAATGTGGAACATGACCCGGTCGTGCAATTTTACGTGCAACTACTGCTACTACCCGCACGACCCTTCCCCTGTGCAGAACCCGCTCCCAGCAGAGACCATACGTTCTTTTCTGGATGCAACAGGCCAGGAATGGACCATTGGTCTCACAGGTGGAGAACCGTTTCTGTACCCAGACTTTGTTCAGCTTTGTGAGAGCCTCACCGAACAGCATCGCATTGCGCTGGACACAAACCTCAGTCTGTCGAAACCGCTTCAGGAATTTGTCGAGCGCATTTCTCCTGAACGGGTTCAGGATGTCTATGCCTCACTCCACATCGAGGAACGCGAAAAACGCGGCGGCATAGACCCGTTTATTCGAAATGTTCAACTCCTGAAAAATCATGGATTTGTCGTCAAGGTGAACTACGTTCTCCACCCCACGCTGATCGACCGCTATCAGCGGGATGCAGACACGTTTGCCAAATACGACATTGAGCTTGCCCCTCGTCCTTTCAAGGGCACATACAAAGGGCGCGACTATCCGGAATCCTATAGCCAGAGGGCCAAAAATATTTTTGCAAAGTCCTCTGACGGCGGGAAAAAGATGCTCTTTAACTTTAAGGGAATCCCCTGCAATGGAGGGCATTCATTCATCCGAATGGAGCCAGACGGAACCATATTCCGCTGTGCAGGCGAAAAGACCGTTCTTGGCCAGCTTCCGGGTGAGGCGGAACTCTATGATGGTCCCCGCCCCTGCAATGTTTCGCGCTGCCCATGCCGGGGACTCGATCACGTCCAGCTTTCCACTTCACAGGAATATCTTGTCAACGCCCTTCGCTATGACCTCGTCGACAACATCCGGCCAGCAGAACGAGAGTATCGCAAGGCCCTTGAAGAAGACGAAAGCAATGCGACAGCAGCAAATAATCTGGGCGTCATTGAATGGGGAAATTCCCGACTCCAGACCGCAATCAAGCTCTTTGAGCATGCCTATGAACTTTGTCCGGGAATCCAGCGCTTTGAACAAAATCTTATTCTCTCAAAGTCTGTCCTGAACGGCGAACCAGCATTTGAGAACCCTAAAAAATACAGTGCCGTCTACGCACAGGCAAACCAGACACACTCGTAGCAAAGGAGGATGAACGGCTCGGGTGTAGACAAGATTTATATGATTCACGTACTGTGCATCACAGTTTTCTTTTTTGATGGAACAGAACAATGGAGCTTAGTGCAGAATGCAGCATGATACATTCAATATTCTAATGTACTCACACGACACATATGGTCTGGGGCACATTCGACGTACCATGGCAATTGCAACGAACCTTCTTCGGCCCGGCGTCAACATACTCATTCTGACCGGATCTCCTATTGTCGGCCGCTTTGATTTTCCTCCCGGAATAGATTTTGTTCGCATTCCCGGAATGATAAAACAAAGCAATACGGTGTATATACCGCATTCCATCAAAGTTTCGCCCAACCATGCCCTGCGTATGCGCACGGACATCATTACGGCGACAGCACAGGCCTTTGATCCAAGTCTCTTTATTGTCGACAAAGTGCCGATTGGTTTGCGAGGTGAGGTTTTGCCCACCCTGCAATGGTTCCGCAAAAACCGCCCGCAGTCCCAGCTCGTTCTGGGACTGCGGGATATTCTGGACGACGCCCAGACCACGCAGGCGGAATGGCACAAAAAGAATTTCAACAGCGTTCTGCGTGACCTCTACGACGAAATCTGGATTTATGGCGAACAACACATGTATGACCCTATCAAGGAATACGCCATTCCTTCTGACATAGGGGCCAAAACCGTCTTTACAGGCTACATTCCGCGCCAGCTTCCGCAGGTCCGCGCCCCCGGAAGCAATGGATGCAGTCATGGCTCTGGAGAATATAAGCGCATTGTGGTCACAACTGGAGGCGGAGGCGATGGTTCCCCTATCCTTGATACCTACCTGTCCATGCTGGAGCAAAACGCAAGTCTGAACCTCGACACGCTCATGATTGCAGGGCCATTCATCCCGCGCACAGAATATGACAAGCTTGCGGCCCGCGCCAAAACCCTTGGTGTTGACTTCCGGGCCTTTACCAACTGCCTTGAAAAAGAAATCGCCCAGGCCGATCTGGTTATCAGCATGGGCGGCTACAACACCGTGTGCGAAATTCTGTCCATGAAGCAGGTTGCGCTCATCATCCCTCGCGACGTCCCCAGAAAAGAGCAGCTCATCCGTGCCGAAGTCATGAGCACTCAAGGCCTTGTGGACTACCTGCCATGGGAAAAACTCACCCCGGACCAGCTTCGGGTCAAAATCCTTCGCTTGCTCAAAAACCCCGAGCACTACCTCGAATCCGTCAGTTCATTCAAAATGACAGGACTCGACGTCATGCGTCACCGGCTCGAACTTTTCAGGAGGCATGTTGCGTAATGTCCCGCTCGTCTGCCACCTCCCTTGGCTTTGTGCTCAAGGGCTTTCCGCGCATTTCCGAGACCTTTATCTCGAATGAAATCAGATTGCTGGAACAGCGAGGCTTTCGCATCCACATCTACTCTATGCGCCACCCGCGCGAAAGCTTTACCCATGAATCAGTCAAAGCGATTCGGGCCAAAGTAACCTACCTGCCGCAGAGCGTGAGTTATGATTTCCCGCGCCTGCTGTGGCAAAACATCTGTCTGTTTGCCCGCATCCCCAAACACTACATCAAGACCGCGCGACTCTGGCTCTCCAGATATCCGCAGGCTCCCAAAAAACATACATGGCTCAAGCACTTTCTTCAGGCAGGATGGCTCGTGCAATGCTCTGCAAAACGCGAAGGCATACACCACTTTCACGCCCATTTTGCCCATACCCCAAGCTCGGTTGCCATGTACGCCGCCTCTTTTTGCGATGTGCCATTTAGTTTCTTTGCCCATGCAAAAGACATCTACACACAAAACCCCATTGCCCTCAAAGAGAAGATAGACAGGGCGAAATTCGTGGTCACCTGCACGGCGTATAACGAGAACTATTTGAAACACATTGCAAAGAATGCAAAAAAAATTTCCTGCGTGCGACACGGAATTGATCTTTCACTCTTTTCGCCCAAATCACGGCCCGCAACGCCTACGCCGCCATTTACCATTCTGACAGTTGCACGACTTGTGCCGAAAAAAGGCCTTTTTGATGTGCTGGAAGCGCTAGCCTTTTTGCGCCAAAAAGGTATAGAGTTCCGATATATACTTGCAGGGGATGGACCACTACGTGCCCAACTCCTGCAAAAAGCAGAAAATCTGGGGCTTGCAGCACAGGTCCTCATGACCGGAACCATCACCCATGAAGCCGTCTGTCAGCTTTATGAAAAAGCAGACGCCTTTGTGCTTGGATGCAGACTTGGTGACAAGGGAGACCGGGACGGAATCCCCAACGTCATTGCCGAAGCAATGGCAATGGGCGTTCCTGTTGCTGCAACACGATTTTCTGGCATCCCCGAACTTGTGGAACATGAAATTTCCGGCATGCTTAGCGCACCGGAAGATCCGCAGGAGCTTGCGCACAATCTTCTTCGGGTACTGACTGACCACCAGCTCAGGGCACAGCTCATCCCGGCTGCCCGCCAGCGGGTTGAACATATGTTTGACAACAGAACACTTATACAGACGCTTGCCGAGGTCTATGAGGCCGGAGGTATCCACCCTGTGGAATACAAGCCGGCGCCCCAGCTCATGGAAGCGGTACAGCATTAGAGACCAGTCCATGCGCATCGCTTTTTACGCACCGTTTAAGCCGCTCAATCACGCTCGCATTTCCGGGGATATTACTATTGCCCGCGATGCTATGGAATTCTTTGTCCGAAAAGGTCACAGCACGTCTGTTATTTCTCCTCTGGAAAGCACATGGCTCTACCTGCGTCCGTGGCGCTGGCCAGATGCCCTTCTGGAATACATGCTGGCCCGCAGCTCCTGTAGCTCTCAGGGACTCAACGCATGGATCACCTATCATAGCTATTACAAAGCTCCAGACATTCTGGGGCCACGTCTCGCGCGCCTAGGACTCCCCTACTTTATTTTTTCTGGTGCCTATGCAGACAAGCGCAAACGCAGTCTCAAGACCCTGCCCGGCTATATTCTCAACAAACGCGCCCTTCTTGCGGCCAGCCATGTTTTCGTCAACAAGCTCCCTGAGCTTGAAACCTGTTCCCGCATCCTTCCCGACGAAAAGCTGACCTACATCAAACCCGGCATCTTTACCCATGAATTTTCTCCCGACATCCTCATGCGCCAGAAGTATCGGCGGGCATGGGGCGCACGCGAGACAACGGTTGTCGTGACCGCGGCAATGATGCGCAAAGGCGTTAAGGCTGATGGAGTAGAACAGGTCATTCGATCCTGCGCAGAGCTGGCAAACAATGGCAAAAAGATTCTTCTTATCGTGGCAGGTGGTGGCCCAGAAAAAGACAGGCTAGAGCGGCTTGCAGCCTCTCTGCTCCCTGGGAAAATGCGCTTTCTTGGCCGCATTCCACGTCAAAAACTCTACAGAATTTTCAGCGCCGCAGACCTCTTTGCCTTCCCCGGCTATAACGAAGGTCTCGGCATGGTCTACCTCGAAGCCCAGTGTAGCGGCCTGCCCTGCGTGGCAACAGACGACGCCGGAGCACCAGAAGTCATACGGGACATGGAATCGGGACTCATTGTCCCTGCCAATGAACCCGAAAGCTTCACCCGAGCCATTGAAACACTGGTCGAGGACTCAGAACTTCGCACGCGACTTGGGCACAATGCACGCGAGTATGTCGTAAAAAATCATGACATCGAAAAATGCTACGCGCCCATGAACACCATCATGCGAGAAATCGTCGAGAACAGCCCCCATAGCTGGAGTCCCCGCCGATGACAGTTTTCCACCTGCTGCGACACGCCCAGACCTCATGGAATCAGCTGCGCCGCATTCAGGGACAGCGCGATATTCCTCTGGCCCCGGAGGGAGAGCTTCAGGCGGAAACGTGGAAACACGCCTTGCAGGAAACGCCGTTTACTGGAGCACTCTGCAGTGACCTGCAACGGGCGGTACGAACAGCACAGATTCTCATTGAAGGACGAGACATTCCGCTGGAGCGAGACCACAGGCTTCGAGAACAGGACTGGGGCGTCTGGGTAGGAAAAACCATTGACGAAATCCGTGGAGAAGAAGGTTTTGAAGTCCGTCGGCAGGAGCAGGCAGCATGGGACTTTCGGCCTCGTGAAGGAGAGAGCAGAAAAGAAGTTCTGGAGCGGACCAGAAATGCACTTTTTGCAGCAGCACAACGCCACCCTCATGGAGAAATTCTGGTCATCTCGCACCTTGGGGTCATCAAGTGCCTGCTCAACGACCTGCTCAAACACAGTTTTTTGCCAGAAGATGGCGACCCCGTTAAAAAATACGGTCTCCACAGTATTGTCTGCAAGGATGGCTCGCTTCACCTACGGAACCTCAACCAAAGGCTTCCCTGATGCGCATATTGTTCTACAGTCAGCATGTACTCGGAGTTGGGCATGTAGCCCGCAGTCTCGAAATCGCCCGTGCCTGTATTGATGCCGGGCATACCGTCACACTCGTCACCGGGGGCGAAGAGCTTCCCCTTCCTCTCCCAGAGGGCATTCTTCACGAAAAGCTTCCCGCCCTGCGTATGGACAGCACGTTCTCCCATGTCCTGCCTGCGCATTATGATATGCCCAAAACCCCGCTTTCAGAAAAAGAGCAGGCCCGGCTTGATGAACTGCTGGCCGAAATCATGGAACAGCGCGTTGACCGGCTCATGAAGATTGCAGGCCGCTTTCGACCACACATATTTCTCACCGAACTTTTCCCCTTTGGACGCCGGGCATTTCGCTTCGAGCTTATCCCTGTGCTCACAGCCCTCCAAAGTGGAGCCTTTGGTCCCTGCAAAATCGTCTGTAGCCTGCGTGACATTCTCGTCGAAAAAGCCGACCAGCAAAAATACGAAGAGCGGGTTCTCAAAATACTGAACCGAAGCTATTCCGGGGTTCTCATTCACTCGGACCCAAACGTTTTTTCTCTGGACGAGACATTTTCCAGAACAGCAGACATACGCCCGCCCGTGCACTACACAGGCTACGTCGCGCCCCGCCCTCGCCCAGAAAAAAGCAGCAGCCTGCGAAAAATCCTCAAAAAAGACGAAAAGCCACTCATTGTGGCCAGTGCAGGCGGAGGGAGCGAAGGCTATCCTCTTCTGAGCACAACGCTTGAGGCGTCAATTGTCCTCAGCGCATCGCTGCCACATACTCTGCGCATTCTTTCTGGCCCGTACCTCGACGAACAGGATTTCGCTCTTTTGCAGGCCAAGGCCAGCACCGCCCCGCACATCCATGTAGAACGCTTTTCCACAGAGTTTCCAGAACTCCTTGCGGCGGCAGACCTGTCTCTCAGTATGGGTGGCTACAATACACTCATGAATCTTTTGGCAGCACAAACCTACGGACTTGTTTTGCCATTTACCCAAAACAGGGAACAGCGCATGCGGGCAGAACGCCTTGCTGCGCGTGGCGTGCTGGAGATTCTCCAGCCAAAGGATCTGGAACCTGATCGACTTTCACAAATCATGCACACGACGTTGCAGGCAACTCAGGCCGGTGGGACGGATCTTGACCTGAGTGGCGCCCGCAGTACCGCAAACCTCTTGCAACAGTTCATGGAGTCGTCATGATCGCTCGACACACACCTTCCGCGCTATGGCAAGCGCCGTGGCCAGGCCTTCAATCTGATTTGGAACGGCAGATTGAAAACGCGCTCGATGCGCACAACACCCCAATTCGGGTATGGTTCCGGGCTGATGATGTGGCAGCCCCCGGCACCATTTGGACTAGCTGCTGCGATGTTTTTCTTCGGCACAGGACGCCTCTCTCTCCTGCCCTTGTTCCTGCGTGGATGTCGCTCGCCCGCTGGAAAACACTCTACAAAGTTGCTCGTGGAGCAGACTGGGGCTGGCACCAGCACGGCTGGCAGCACCGAAACCATGAGCCAGAGGGAGAGCTAAAAAATGAATTCGGCAGCTTCCGCCCTGTTCAGGAGCAGCAGCAGGACATCCAGCGGGGAGTTGAAAAACTCCACAAAACCATAGGGAGTGCATTTATACCTGTATTCACTCCTCCGTGGAACAGGATGTCACAGCAGGCCATTCTTGGTCTCCGGGATCAGGGACTTTCCGGGCTGTCCAGGAGCTGTGGTTCCGCTCCTGCCTGCCCCGATGGTCTGACAGAATTTCCAGTCCACGTTGACCTCCACACCCGCAGGTCACCAGAGGCGGAAAAAGACAGACAGGCTCTGCTCAAGGAATTCGGTGATGCACTGAAAACAGGCACCTGTGGCTTCATGCTGCACCATCAGCGCATGAATGAACACGCGCTGGCCTTTTTGGAAACGCTGCTCACCGTGCTCGGAAGTGACGCCCGTCTTCACACCGTGCACATAGGGGAACTCCTGCACGAAGCACAGGAAAAATGTTCTGTGCTTGCCTGATTTCCCGCTGATGCGCTATCATAAAGAATCTCCAGTATAGACATGATGTTCCGCAGGGATTCTTTATGAAGAAAACACACAACGAGAGTACCGCCAAACCAGTGGACAGACAGATTGTTCTGCCCATGAAAACGGCGCTCAGCATGAGCTTTCGCAATCTCAGGATTCGGTTCATGCGATCTTTGGTCACCACGGTCAGTCTTGTACTGGCCGTGGCGTTCCTGAGCTTTATTCTTTTGCGAAGCAACATAGCCCAGGGCTATCTTTCTGCACATGGGCCATCTGTTCTGGACGAACTGACTCGTGCAGGCTTTTCTGTTGCGTCCGATGCCCAAAGCATTTCCCCCAGCCCAAGAGAACGCTGGATTGTGTTTCTCTCGCTTCTGGTCTGCGCCGTTGGCATCATCAACGCTCAGCTCATGTCTGTGACAGAACGCTTTCGCGAAATTGGCGTCATGAAGTGCCTTGGCGCTCTCGACCGCTTTGTCTTGCGTATTTTTCTTTTGGAAGCCGGAATGCTCGGCGCAACAGGTTCAGCCTGTGGCGTTCTGCTTGGACTTCTTGTCAGCCTTGGGTACAGCCTCGTCACCTTTGGCTCTGCTGCAAGTTTTGGACTTCTTCACCCCGATGCTCTCCTCTCCCTTCTTTTTGCCTTCGCCACAGGAATATTCCTCACACTGGCCGGAGTTCTGTACCCTGCATATCTGGCAGCCCGCATGCGCCCCATAGCAGCCCTTGGATCAGAACACTAAACCCATGTGGAGCCAGCCGTGGCAGAAAAATCCCGGACCATCGTTCGTGTTATCAATGTGACGAAAAGCTTTCGCATGGGCAATCTTGAGGTCGAAGCCCTCAAGGGAGTCGACCTTGAAATCAACTCCAGTGAATATGTGTCGATTATGGGACCATCTGGTTCAGGGAAATCCACGCTGTTTAACATGATCGGCGGACTGGACAAGCCCACAAATGGGAAAGTCTTTATTGATGAGGTAGATATCTCCCAGCTTGATGCCTTTGAGCTGGCATGGCTCAGAAATCGCAAAATTGGGTATATTTTCCAGACTTTTAATCTGATTCCCGTCATGACAGCGCTGGAAAACGTGACCCTGCCCATGACCTTTGCAGGGGTCAACAGCGCCGACGCACAGGAAAAAGGCATTGCCCTTCTCGACGAAGTTGGCCTGCAAAAACGCTATCAGCACCGCCCTTCCGAACTCTCCGGCGGACAGCAGCAACGCGTTGCCATTGCCCGCGCTCTCGCCAATTCTCCTGCCATCATCCTTGCAGACGAACCAACAGGAAATCTTGATACCTCGACTGGCGAAGAAATCATTGCCATGCTCGAAAAGCTTTCTGTGGAGCATGGTGTCACGATTATTTCAGCAACACATGACCACAAAATGCTGGCTGTTTCAGATCGGGTCGTCTGGATTCGTGACGGGAAAGTCGAACGCATTGAGGACCGTCACGCACTGGATATTTCTGTTGGCGGCATCCAGTCACAGGCAGATCGGGAGAGCACAGACTCATGAAGTCCATACTTTCTCTTGCCCTTGCCCTCGCCCTGTTTCTTGCCGTTCCCTTTGCCAAGGCTGCGCCGCCTTCTGCTGATGCGCAGCCCTCAATCATGGAACAACTTAGTGCCATCCCGGACCGCAGCGTAGGCAGCCCCGGTCACTTTCGTGCGGCCGAACTTGTCAGTAATGCTCTTTCCAAAACACTCTCAGATGAACGCAACGTCATCTGCTTCACCCAACATTTTTCCATTCCAGTGCAGCTGGTGGAGCACTGTTCCATCACTCGCGCAGACGGCCGAACAGAGCAGCTTTTCCCTCTGCGGATGAACGCTCTCTCGCCAAGCAGTATTCCTGCCCCAGGTCTCAACGCGCCAGTGCTCGCTGTCGGCAAGGGAGAACTTCGGGACTTCAATGGCCATGATGTGAATGGCAGAATCATCCTCATGGACCTTGATTCCGGGAAAAACTGGCAAAATGCTGCCATGCTCGGTGCCCGTGCGGTCATCTTTACTGACCCGCGTCCCGGCAGGCCAAAAGCTCCCAGAAACGAACTGGAAAAGCTTTTCGAACCGACCCCCATTGATTTCCCCCGCTTCTGGATGCCCTACGAGCAGGCTTCCCGAATCTTTGGTGCGATCAGCCCCAAAAGCAGTTTTCCACCTGTCACGCTGCGCTCCTCCATGCACTGGACCCGTGCCCCTACTCAAAATATTGCCTGTCTCATTCCCGGTTCAGACGAAACACTCAAAAATGAGCTGTGCATCTTCGAAGCATTTTATGACAGCACAGCAGACATCCCCGGCAATGCCCCCGGAGCAGATGAAGCCTGTTCCATTGATACGCTCCTCGCCCTTGCCCACGAATTTGAACGCACCCCACCAAAGCGCTCCGTGCTCTTGCTCGCTACGGCCGGACATGCGCAGGGGCAGGCCGGAATGCGGGAATTTACCTATGCACTAAGTGAAAAGATTGAACGACTTGAAAATGAAGCAGGGGCGCTGGCTCTCCGTAAAGAGCATGCCCTGATCTCGCTGGAACTTTTGGAAGAATTTCGGCCTGAAGAGGACAAAGGCTGGCCAAGAATTGAATCAGAACAAAAACTTCTGCGCGAGGCACTTGGCTTTGTGGTTAAGACACAAACCGATGCCCTCAGTGCAGAACTGGCCCGGCTTCGCCTTTCTCCCGACTTTCCAGAACGCTCGGAACGCATTGCTGCCCTCGCCAAGGAGCGCCTGAACCTGCGCCGCCTGTCGTGGCTCCCTGAAACAGCTCAGCTCTCCACACAGGATAAAAAAATACTGACAAGCCTTATTGCTCCAGCTCAGGAAGAGCAGCAGCGGGAACTTGCAGATGCGACTCTGGAGGAAAAAGAGCTGGGAAGCATCCTTCTTTTACGTGAGCAGCTCGACACATTTCAGATCAAGGCGCTTGTTTCTTTACACCTGTCCAGCCACGGCACAGGCATTGGAGCCTTTGAACGCGGCTGGCTCTATCTGTTGCGCCCCACTATTTCCCGCACCAGATTTTTGAGTCCACTTGCTGCTCTGTTGCGCGAGACCGCCGCCAAACATGTCGATGGCAAGCATTACACAGACATGCTTCGGCCATCACTCCTGGATTCATGGCAGGGATTTTTGCCAGACAAGCCCCAGCTCGGTTCTGAACCCTTTGCCCTGTCTGGACGTCCCGGCATCACTCTTGCCAGCACTCACGATGCCCGCAGCTCATGGGGCACGCCATACGATGAACTCAGCGCGGTGGACATGGAAACGCACCAGCGCCAAAATGCATTTGTCCTGTCTCTGGCTCAGGCACTTGTCTCAGAGCCAATCCCAGATTCAGGAACCACGCTCAAAAACGGCTTTGCGAGCCTGCGGGGACGCGCCAACCTGCTCCGGCAGGGTGAAGTTTTCCCGGATCGTCCCGCAGAGGGCACAAGCCTTATCTGCTTTCAGGCATACTCGCGTTTCCCTGCGATGGTAGACCACGCAGGAAACTTTGCCGTACATGGTCTCGCAGACAAAAAGCACTCAGTACACAAGGCCATTCTGGAAGGATTCCTGTTTGATACAGACACCGGGCGTGCAGTCTGGGCCATAGACAAACCCGCCACGGGCAAAAGCTCTTACCGGGTCAAAATGAACAGGCTGAACATGGAAACAAATCTCATCATGTTCCGCTGCGCCCAGTCCACGTTCTTTGAAATGCTTGATGCCCGGACATTCCACTACGTGTACCGCCCAACGCTCATTGATTCCCGAACCGAATCAACGCCCCTGCGCTTCTGGTACAGCCGTCTGGACACACGCTCCTCCACCCTTGGAACGTTTTTCTTGCCGCCAGAGGTTCCGCTCAAGCTCACGCTTTCCGACACCGTCCTCGACAAGAAAGTTATCCTGCTTAATGCCAGTGCCGAGACTCCAACAGGAAAAGGATACCGGCTCAAAGACTGGCCCGTGGTCACACTCACGCCATACCGGGCCGCAACTGATATGTGGAGCCTGCTCACTCCCCGCATTACGAACCTCGAACAGCGCGGCATTATAGGTGACCGCCTCCGGGAAATGGCAGCACAGGGACAGGCAGCTCTCAGCGCAGCAACACAGGCGTCGCAAGAAAAGCAGTGGGACAGCTTCCTTGATTCCTCCCGCACAGCGCTGTCCATTGCCTCGCAGGTCTATAACGATGTCGATTCCATTCAGAAAGACGTCCTGCTTGGAGTCCTCTTCTACATTGCGCTCTTTGTCCCCTTTGCCTACTGCATGGAGCGCCTTGTCTTTGGCTTTACCGACATCACCAAGCGCATAGCAGGATTCCTCTTTTTCCTCGTCGCCATCATCGCCATCATCTCGCTTGTTCACCCAGCGTTCCAGCTCACGTACAGCCCTATGGTGGTTATACTCGCCTTCTTTATTGTGGGCCTGTCCGTTTTGGTTTCGCTCATTATTTTCTTCCGCTTTGAGCGAGAAATGAAGGAGCTGCAACAGCGCTCAGGAAACGTCAAAACCAGCGGACTCAGCCACAGCTCAGCCTTTGCCGCTGCCTTTATTCTTGGCGTGTCCAACCTTCGCCGCCGCCCCCTGCGCACGCTCCTGACCTGCACCACACTCACACTTTTGACCTTTACCATTATGAACTTCACAGCCGTTCGCTCCCAGACCCGGCAAGGCTGGTCAGCATTTCGCGACGCTGCCAGCTACAGCGGCGTCCTTCTCAAAAACATTGGCTGGAAAGATTTGCCCGTTGAAGCTCTCGGGGCCATGAATGACTTCTCCCAACAGAAATACCGCATTGCGCCCCGAGTCTGGTATGAAATTCTGGATCGCACCCGGGCGCCATCCATCCCCGTACAAAAAGATATTTCCACCACAGCACGTGCCCGTGGCATTGTCGGCCTCTCTGCCATTGAGCCACAGATTTCTGGTCTCGACAAAGAACTGAGCTGCGGGCGCTGGTTCCGCCCCGACGAGCAGTTCGCCGTGATCCTGCCAGACGCAATGGCTCAAGCTCTCGGCGTTGACCTTTCGCGCCCAGAGAGCACAAGCGTCCGCATCTGGGGCATGCCATTTACCGTTGTGGGCTGCATGAAAAAAGGCGGACTGGAGTCCCACCCCGATCTCGACGGCGAAGCCATGACACCAATCATTTATCCATCGGAAGCAGCGACAGTCCTTTCTGACGTCGAGGCCGAGGCTCTGGAAGAAGGTCGGGACATTGCCCGCTACTCCTCCCGCTACCAGCATATTCCAGGAGAAGAGACACTTCTTGTGCCCTACACCACACTTTTGGGCCTTGGTGGAAGTGGCGGCAAGCTCAAGGCGCTGGCCATTGCCGGGGACTCACAGGAAACAGAACAACTCGCCACAGAACTCAGCCAGCGTTTTGGGCTGATGATCTTCCGGGGCACGCTCAGCCCCACGCCATCAACATCGCTCTTCTACGCGGCAACTGCGACAAAATATTCAGGCATTCAGGGCGTCGCCATTCCCATTTTGATTTGTGTGTGCATTGTGCTCAACACCATGATCGGGAGCGTCTACGAACGCAAAAATGAAATTGCCATCTATACCTCGGTCGGGCTTGCTCCCTCGCATGTCTCTTTTCTCTTCATTGCCGAAGCGCTGGCCCTAGGGATCATCAGCATTGTAGCCGGGTACCTGCTCGCACAGGCAAGCTCTGCCCTCCTGTCTGGTACGGCGATCTGGTCCGGCATGACGGCAAACTATTCTTCACTCGCAGCCATTGCCGCCATGTCTCTGGTTCTCCTCGTGGTGCTCGTCAGCACAATTTATCCCTCGCGGGTCGCGGCCAATGTTGCCATTCCCGACGTGAGCCGCTCGTGGAACATGCCGACCCCAGAAGGCGATACGCTCAACATCGTCCTGCCTTTCCTCATTAACCTTAACGAGCAAACCAGTGCAGGCGGTTTTTTGCAGCAGTATTATGCAGCACACGCTGATGTTTCGCATGGACTCTTCTGCACTGACGAAATGTTTTGTGAGCTTCTCCAGCCCGGCTCGCTTCCTCCGTGGGAAGGGCAGGACCTTCACTCGACACAGAGTTGCCTCATGATTCAGCTTCAGGTCTGGCTCGCTCCCTTTGACTTTGGCGTCAGGCAAAACGTCCGCATCACGTTCTGCCCCTCAGATGTCTACAAGGGGTTCATGCAGATACGGCTGTTCCTTGAACGAGAATCAGGGGAAAAGCAGGCATGGATCAATGCCAACAAGGGATTCATCAATGACCTGCGCAAACAGCTTTTGATCTGGCGTTCTCTGGATGATGCTGGTGCAGAAAACTACAGCCACAAACTCAGGCTCTCCACCGCAGAAGAGCTTGCTCACCGCGACGGCTTTCGCATTCGCATAACCGGAAGGGAGCAGGCACATGACGAATAAGCTCCGCCTTCGTGGTCTACTTTTTGGCCTCGCCTTTGGCATTCTCCTGTGCATCCTGACGCCGTGGAATGCCGCAGTCTTGGGAAACACGCCCTTTGGCGGCGGGCACTTTCCACTCGCCCCCTTCTTCCTTATTGCATGGCTCTTCTTCCTCTCTGCCTTGGGCAAAAGGTTCACCGGGCGCGTCCTCTTTTCCGGCATTGAGCTTTTGTGCATATGGCTCGTCTGCACCATATTTACTGGCATCGCCTACGCCGGGCTAACCCAGACATTTTTCGTCAACACCACGGCCCCAGACTTTTTCTCTCGTGATGGATTTCGCTGGACGCAGACGCTTTCCGAGCTTTTGCCACAAGGCTGGCGGCCTGCGAACCCAGACATCACAGAGACGCTCTACAACGGCCTTCCCAATGGTCGAAGCATGGGCTTCATGACACTGCTTTCAAGCATCCCATGGGCACAGTGGAGCATTCCACTTCTTTCATGGGGCAGTTTCATCCTCACGATCTATCTGGTGCTCTTTTGTCTCGCCCGGCTCCTTGGGCATCAGTGGGTCACAAACGAACGCATGAATTTCCCGCTGCTTCGCGTGCCGCAGCTTATGGGTGAGCATCTCGCAGAGGACACTCCAGAACCGTGGATCAGCAACGGTTTTCTCCTCTCAGGCCTTGCCCTGCCTCTCTTTCTCCATGCACTCAACGGGTTACATGCCTACATGCCCTCAGTCCCGGAGATTCAGACGCTCATTCTTGCTGGCGACTATTTCCCCAAATTTGGACTCTTTTCCGGCTTTCACAAGCTCAAACTTTCCATCGTGCTTGCCTTCATTGGCTTTGCCTTTTTTACACCTCGCCAAATCTCATTCAGTCTTTGGTTCTTTTTCCTTTGGGCCGGTCTCCTTTCGGGTATTCTTTCTGTCGCAGGTCTCAATGCCCCAGAGTCCGCGCTTGGCGTCACCTTCGGTCCAGAATTTTCACGTCCAGAGCAGGCACAAAGCATCGGTGCGGCCATCGTATTTGCCTTCTTCATTCTCTGGCTAGCCCGACGGGAACTTCTCGCCATTTTCACGCAGTTCCTCCCTGGTCACAAAGACGTTCAGGCGCCCCCTCTTCTTGCCGGACTCGGCTTCCTTTTGGGACTCTTCCTGCTCACAGGCTGGGGAATATGGTTTAGGCTTCCGCCCCTCACAGCCATTGTACTCCCTCTTTGTGCGGTCATTCTCCTTCTCGTCGTGAGCAGGCTCATTTGTCAGGGCGGTCTGCCCTATTTCATTTTGACCGTTACTCCGCTCGACGCGCTCATTGGCTGCTTTGGCAGCAGCTTTTTAGGTCAGGCCGGGCTTGCAGGTTCTGCGGTCATGCAAAAAGTCCTTTTTGTGGACTTGCGCGAGAGTCTGCTCCCTACACTTTTCCACGGTGAAAAAATCGCATCAGGTCACCCCTCTGCCCGTGCGATGCGCCTTCTCCTCGCTCTTATCATCCCCCTTGCAGCTATTCTCGGTCTCTGCATCATGCTTGCCCTGTGCTACAAATACGGCCTGCGCGACATGAATGCAGACTGGGCGGTTCGCTCCACCCTTGCTGTTCACGAGAACATTCAGCGCATCCTTGATTCACCACCAGCACCCAACAGCTGGACCATCGGCTTCACCATTGCCGGGATGTGCACCATGTTTGTTCTGATTCTCTGCTACTGGCGATTCCCCTGGTGGCCCTTGCACCCCATCGGTTTTTTGGCCGCGTATGACGCAAGCATGCGCATCCTCTGGTTCAGTCTTTTCCTTGGCTGGCTCTGCAATCATCTGTGCCTGCACTATGGTGGAGCCATACTTTTCCGCCGCCTGCGCTTTTTCTTTGCCGGACTCATTCTTGGCGATTTCCTCATGGGCGGTTTTTGGGCACTCATAGGCATTTTCTTTGGTCCCGGTTACAGCATATTCCCACTCTAGACGGAGCGTGGCATGTACGACGACGCAGAACTTCGAGAATATAGAGACCTCTTAAAACCACCCGATCACTTTGAAGACGGTTTTGGCTGGAAAACCGTTATCGGAGCAATTTTCATAGGCTTTCTCATGATGCCGGGCAGCATGTATCTTCAGCTCGTCATCGGCAGCAGCATTGGTCCAGCAGCTCGCTGGGTCACCATCATCCTTTTTGCCGACATTGCCCGCCGTTCCTACACGCAGCTTCGCCAGCAGGAAATTTTTCTGCTCTACTACATGGCCGGAGCAGCCCTTGCGTCTCCATTTCAAGGACTTTTATGGAACCAGTACCTTGTCCAGTCTGATGCCGCGCAGATGCTCGGCCTCACTGAATTCATTCCCGCATGGATTGCACCGCAGCCCGGGAGTGACTCCCTTGTTGAACGGACATTTTTTCACCGCGACTGGCTCATGCCCGTCCTTCTTCTCGTTGGGTCACAGCTCATTACCCGCATCGACCACTTCGGCCTTGGTTATGCGCTTTATCGCATCACCTCAGACGTCGAAAAACTCCCTTTCCCAATGGCCCCGGTTGGAGCACTCGGCACAATGGCCCTTGCCGAATCTACCGAAGACAGGCGCACAGGCTGGAAGTGGCGAGTCTTCTCCATTGGCGGCGTCATTGGTCTTGCCTTTGGTTTTCTCTACGTTGTGCTCCCCGCGCTTTCCGGTCTCATAATCTCCGAGCCTATTCGGCTCATCCCCATCCCGTGGATTGAGCTGACCCGGCAAACCGAGGACGTGCTCCCCGCTGTGGCAACCGGTATTCAGCTTGACCTCGGTCTCGTCTTTATCGGGATGGTCCTCCCCTTTTGGGCCGTCATTGGCGGTCTCATCGGTCTCGTTATTACCGTAATTCTCAATCCGTTTCTTTATGCCCGCGGCATTCTCACCCGCTGGCATCCTGGCATGGAAACAGTGGACACCGTCTTTGCCAACAATCTTGATTTTTACATGAGCTTTGGCATTGGGCTTGGTCTTGCCGTCGGAGCCATTGGTATCTGGTATGCGGCCCGCTCTCTCTTTCGCAAAACTGACGGCCTTGATTTTCACGCCCTTTTCCATCCACCCAAAGGGCGCGGAGACATCAACTTTTGGCTCTCCATCGCCATTTATGTTTTTTCCACGCTTGCCTACATCGGGCTATGTGTCTTTCTCGTGCCCTCGTTCCCGTGGATATTCTTTGTCATTTATGGCTTTGTTTTCACGCCCCTCATCTCGTACATTTCTGCCCGGATGGAAGGAATTGCCGGGCAATTCGTCACGCTCCCGCTTGTTCGCGAGGCAAGCTTTATCGCCGGAGCCAAGTATTTTGGCTATCAGGGAATAGAAATCTGGTATGCCCCGATCCCCATCAACAATTATGGCGAAGCCGCCGTTCAGTTTCGACAAATTGAACTCACAGGCACCAGTTTACGCGGTATCATCAAAGCCGAAATTGTTGTCTTCCCCATTGTGCTCATCGCCTCACTTCTCTTTTCCCAGTTTCTCTGGAGACTCGCGCCCATCCCCTCCTCGAACTATCCCTTTGCTCAGGAGCTTTGGCATCTTCAGGCTCTCAACACGCTCCTCATGCAGACTTCTACCCTCGAAGGCAATTCCCTCTTCTTTCAAGCCCTCTCCGCGAAGGTCGTAGGTCTCGGTCTCGGCCTTGGGCTTCTCGCCTATCTTATTCTCAATCTCATGGGGCTTCCCGTCCTTCTTATTTATGGCGTAGTTCGCGGTCTTGGGCAGAGCACACCCCATGGCCTTATTCTTGAGGTTCTCGGCGCCCTTCTCGGTCGCTTTTACTTCCTCAAGAAGTATGGCAAAAAGTGGCGCCATTATGCGCCCGTCCTCCTCGCAGGCTTCTCCTGCGGTATGGGACTCGCCGGAATGTTCGCTATGGGGTGCACTCTCATCTTGAAGTCCCTCGGGCGATTGGCCTATTAGAACAAGACTTCGTCTCGTGCTCTGCAAGGGGCGCTAGGGTGGGCGGGGACTCTGTCCCCGCACCTCTGCAAGGGGCGCTGCCCCTTGACCCCGCCCAAGGACGAGGCCCTTGGGAATCCCGCTTTCGCCCGAAATAAAAGGGACCGAAATGTGATGAGAGCTACGCTCTCCTCTCCATTTCGGTCCCTTTTTTTCGGCCTAATTAACTGGGCGTGTGTTCTTTTTCTTTGCGCTCCAACCCTTTCTTTTTGAACGCAAGCGTTCAAAAAGAAAATGGTGGCAACGCACGGGAAAGAGAAAGAAGCCGCTTTAGGCAGCCCCAACAAGTTTAAAAGCCGTGCAAGCGAAGCTTGCACGGCTTTTAAACTCGATGAGGATACGTAAGGGAATCATTCCCTTACGCGGGGGCTTGGGGGCTGGCCCCCAATCTTCCCCCACCCACCCATCCAGCACTCACGTGCTGGGGCAGGCCCCCAATCTTCTTCCTCTTACCTATACCAAACTCACGCCGACATTCTGTAACGTGCAAGATTCGCACGTTTGAGCGCTCAAAAGGACATCTTCCCAGTGCACTATTCGCTTAACGAGCACCTTAAGAAAACCGGCACTGCCGCCGTTGGTTTCGAGTAAAACATTAAAGACCTTGTTCCGGTCAATTTCGAGACAGAAAAGCGGTTCCACGACGCGTAAAGAAAAAAGCCGCTGGACGTCACTCAAAAGAGCCATAGCGCCCAAGACCTGCCCTGCCTCTAAAATTCCAATACTGTGCTCGGCCCCATCATCCTTACGTAAAAGCTCACATGATCCTTCAATGAGATAATACGCTTTGTGGTCAAAATCCCCCTGCCGAAAAACACATTCCTGCGGGTCATACCGAACGACGCGACATAAAAGGGCCATTGCCTTAAGGCTGTTAAAAGGGACCGCAGAGAAAAGCTCAATCTCGCGCAAAATTTCAAGATTGCGTTCAAATCCACACTTTTCATCGCCATTTTTGCGCTCACTATCCGTGCATGAGTTCATATAACGCCCCTTTCTTTTCTATCAATTCGTCATAACTGCCGACCTCGACAATTCGACCATTCTTGAGCACCACAACGCGATCATAAATCGGAAGCGTGTCGAGACGATGGACGACAGAAACAACGGTGCTAGTTCCTTTGAAACGCCCCTGCAAAAGGTTGGAAATCCGGGCCTGCGAGGCATTATCCAAAGCGGAGGTCGCCTCATCCAAAATAAGGATAGGCGGATTCTTGAGAAACGCTCGGGCGAGGGCAACTTTCTGACGCTGCCCACCGGAGAGCCGATCTCCCATGGTTCCAACCTGAAACTCCATGCCAAGCGCCACAATGCGCTCCAAAATATCTTCTTCGATGAGAAGCCGCATAACGGCTTCCTGAATCCGTTCTTCTGCTCCGGCTCCTTCTTCCTTGATGCGCCCATATAAAATGTTGTTCAAAATGGAGAGCGCCGAAATGTACTCATTGGGTCGATAGAATGAATAGGCACCGGGGTCTGACTGCGAAAGAGCCTCAGAAAAATGCTGCCGGGCAACGAGAAGCTTTTCCACAAGAGATCGAGAAAGACCTGCCACGCCATGCTTTCCGGGAATGTACGCAAGAGCGAGATCAAGCAAAATTTGCCTGTCTTCGTCAGAGACATCCATCACGGAAGCGTCAGGGTCAGAGCCATGCACACGGGCAAGACGGTCAACAAGATGCGCAGTCTCATCAATACTGGAGCGACTCACTGGCGTTTCGTCAAACAAGGCATCGCCAACGCTGGTGGTCCGCTGCATGTCGATAGTACGAAAAGCGATTTCCGCACCCAGAGCAACAAGCGGCAACTCAATATTTTCTTTCTTGAGAAACGCACGAAAACGCGGACGACTCCCTAAAGTCTCAATGGCGAATTCAGAACGGTTCACAGCTCCAAATACAATATTCTCAGCCACAGAACCATACTGCATAAAACTGTCGGGCGAGAAAAACTCAATATCGCGTGAAAGGTCCGTCGCATGTCGCGTGCTGAAACTTTCGCGAGCATGAATGATGCGCTGTACAAGGTCGGGGTTCTCCTCGGGGTCAATGACGCCCTGCGTTCCAAAACGCAAAACATCGAGGAAAAGACCAACCTGCTGCACAGCTTCAATAAGCCGGTCAAGATCAGGCATCTCGCTCTCTTCCCGACCGCCCTGCAAGCGCTCGGCTTCGCAGGCATACACGAGATTTTCCCGAAGCGTCCCGCTAAAAATAAACGGTTGCTGCGCAACAATTCCCGTATTCCAGACAACATCCTGCCGAGTCAGATCATTCAGTTCCTTGCCGTCAATAAACACCTTGCCGCTGGAATAGGTATAGAGCTGGGCAAGGACGAGAGCGAGCGTCGACTTGCCGCTGCCGGAAAAGCCCACAAGGGCAAGGTGCTCGCCATGTTTAAGCTCAAGGGAAATGCCATCGAGTAAACGGATGTTGCCATTCACGACAAAGCTCACATCATGAAACGAAATATTACCTTCGAGAGAATGCGGTTCGCGCCCCTCGGGGCTGAACTGATGCTCTGGGTCAAGATCAAAGGTTTCCATAACCTGACGATAGCGCACTCGCCCATCCTGATAGGCCTGATAAAACTCAATCAGTTCTTTCCATGGGTCATACAGCTTCTCATACGCGGAAAGAAAAGCGACCAGAGCACCAAGATCAAAATGACCATGAATGGCAAGCCAGCCACCAACGAGGAAAAGTGAAAATGGTCCAAGACTCTGGAAAAAGTTGTTCGTAAACTTAATGCCAAACTTGTAGGCAGAGAAAAACATGTTGTAGCGAAAAAGCCTGTTCACATGCTCAGAAAACTTCTTGCCTTCGAGAGCAACAGACCCGTTTCCGTGTACTTCCTGCACACCGGAAACACTCTCGCCAACCATTGAACTCATCTCACGCATCTGGCGCAGACGCTTCCTGTTGTAGGCATTGAACCGGCGCTGCAAGAGCGGCAAGACCATAAAATCAATTGGATAAATGGCGATTGAAATCGCGCCAAGGAGCGGATTGAGATAAAACATGTACGCACCCATTGCGATGAAGGTGAGTACATTGACGAGAGGCACAGCAATGGCCATCCCGATGAAATCGCCTATTGGAGCAAGCTCCTGAACAATGGAAGAAATGACGTGACCGGGGGAGGTCCGGCGGAAAAAATCAAGAGGCAGGGAAAGAACATGGGCAAAAAGACGGCTTCGGACTTCGACAATGGTTTTTTGCCCGATGAAACTCTGCAAAACGTTCAGAACATACTTGAGCAGCCCTGCCAGAACAACAGCTGAAATATATAATCCGCTGTAGAGAAAGAGTGCCGTTATGTCCTTGAATGCAATGGCTTCATTGATGATTCGCTTTTGCATCTCAAGTGGAAAAACACGGGCACCGACTGTCGCCACAACCAGAACGACGAGGATAGCCTGATATTTGAGATTCTTCCCCAGCACCCAGGAATACAGCGAACGTTGCGTCACCTTTGTTTCGGCCATGCGCTTTTTTCTCCCATGCTATACAAGATATACACAAATCTTATATCATGAGAGGCACAATGCGGTCACGCAGGAATCCATTCCTTGTTTGGGATATCAAGAGCGTGGTATCATTGCAGACTCTATCCCTGTGTTTTGCTTTGTGAGGTCCTATGAGCTTTCGATGGAAACTTTTCCTGACGTCTCTTTTGGTTGCCCTGCTTCCACTCACCATTGTCGCAATACTCAGTAATTCCATACTGCTCCGCGGCGGCGACAAGCTGGCGCTGAGTATAGGAAGCAATCTGGAGCGTCTCATTGGTGAAGAGCTGAGCCAGACTGCGGCAATCCATGTTCGCGATATGTACCGCGCACATGATTCGCTGTCCTTTATTCTTCAGGACCTCAACCGTGATGTGGAAGAGGCCCTGACCGAACCTGAGAGTAAAGACAAGTTTCGCATTTTTTCCGCACAGGACTTTGACAACGCAGACACCGCTCCACCTGACCTTTCAAGCTTCCCGAATTATTACCGAAGCACCATGATGGGCCAACGCATCCCCGTCAAAGTCAGCTTTGCATTCCCATCAATCTACTACCCCGGCCGCGTCAAATCGCCGGATAGACTTCGAGATGCCCAAAAGCTGTATACTCTCACCCCTGCCCTCCGGCATATTCTTGAGGGAACCAACGGCGCTGTTTTCCGCGTTCACATCACGCTCAGAAACGGCCTGCACCTCGCCTACCCTGGGCACGGAGCCTACCCCTCGCACTTCGATGGGCGCTCCCGGCCCTATTACAAAACAGCACAAAAAAATGATGGGACGTTCTGGACAGAACCCCACATCGACATCACGACCCAGCGGGTCATTTACACCATCTGTATGCCCACAAAGGACAGCAATGGCACCTTTCAGGGTGTCGTCGCTCTGGACATCCTTCTCCCCAACATTCTCAAGGATGACGGCATCACAGACCGCTGGTCGAGTCAGGCTCAGGTCTTCATGGTGCTGCTTCGCGAAAAAGAAAATGGTGGAACAGGGCTGAGAATCTATGCTCAGAGACAGGGACAGTCACAAGCCATGCACCACTGGCGCAGCAGCCTTCAGGCAAAGTGGCTCGAAAGCTCTGACCCCGGCGGGCAGGAACAGCTCCTGCGAGAAATGAAAACTGTCAAAAAGAGCTATATCACGCTCCCATACCGGGGGCGCCCCTCACTTTGGGCCTTTGCCCGTGCCAGAAGCTCTACCCATTTTCACATGATTATTGTGCCGCTTTCGGTCACAGAAACCATCCCGAACAAAGCCCGAAAAATCATTCTGGATACCACCCGCCAGCAGAGTACCGCCATCATCATTGCCGTGGCAGTCACACTGTTTATTCTCATTCTCTTCACCACGATTGGGACCAGAATACTCACCAAGCCTATTGAAAAAATTGCTGATGTCGCAAGCCGGATTAACGAAGGTGATTTTGATGCCCGCATTGATTTCCGGCTCAATGACGAACGGGACAGGCTGATTGATGTCCTGAATGAATCTGGTCCAAAGCTTCGGGAACAGGTACAGCAAAAACAGGCACTGGAACTGGCTCAGGAAGTTCAGCAGCGTCTGCTGCCCTCTGCTCCGCCAGAAATTCCGGGCTGGGAACTCTCGGGACTCAGTACGTCCTGCGACGAAACGGGTGGCGACTATTTCGACTATTTTTATCCCTGCCCAGACAGCCCCAAGGCAAGCATTGTCATTGGTGATGTCACCGGACACGGACTGGCCCCAGCGCTTATTATGGCAACCATCCGGGCAGAACTCCGGGCGCTCAGCGCACAGAATCACAGCCCGGCTGAACTCATGGAACAGGTCAATGCCCTGATTAGCTCTGATCTCGCAGGCACAGGAAACTTCATCACAATGTTCTACATAGAACTCGACCATACCAGCAACGAGCTGGAATGGGTCAAGGCAGGGCACGATCCCGCAATTGTGTATTCCCCTGCCTCAGACAGCTTTAGTGAACTGGATGGTGAAGGACTGCCTCTTGGGATTACGACAAACTTCCCCTACGGTTCTCAAAAATCACAGGTTCTGGAGCCGGGAACCGTCATACTTCTGAGTACAGATGGCATCTGGGAAGCACACAATGCCCAAAACGAAATGTTTGGGAAAGACAGGCTCCGGGATGTTCTGCGAAGCAACGCATCCCTTTCGTCCCTGAGCATTAAGCGACGCATTCTGGACGCCATAGATGAATTTACCGATGGGCACCCGCTGGACGACGATGTCACACTTATTGTGATGAAATTCATGGGACAGGATGCGCAGAATACAGAGGGGGAATCCGCATGAAAATGCACTCGCTTCACATCAGCCTCCCCCCAGAGCGCGGCAACTTCGACTCCGTGGTTTCCCAGATCGAAGACTACGCGCGGCAGCACCGCGTCCCGGAAAACGTCATCTTCAAACTTGTGCTTACACTCGATGAACTTGTCACCAACATCATCAACTATGGCGGGCTTGCCCCAGATTCGCCCCCCATAGAAATAGACGTGAGCTGCAAGCCGCAGCACATTACCGTGCGCCTTGAAGATTCTGGAGATGAATTTAACCCCCTAACAGCTCCTGAGCCGGAGCTTGAGACCCCCCTCGAAAAACGCAAAAAACGCATCGGGGGCATGGGTATCCACATTGTGAAGACCTGTATGGAAGAGTTGCGGTACAGCAGAGAAGACGGGAAAAACATCCTGATTCTTACCAGACACTTTTCCGAAGAAGACAACGCACAGCCAAAGGATTGAGCATGAGCATCAGCATTGATCATCAGGAAGGGACAGCAGTCATCAAAGCTACAGGACGCCTCGACAGCTCCAGCGTTGATGATCTTGAAGCGCTTGTAAAAAACGAACTCGACAAAAACGCCAAGCACCTTATTTTCGATTTTTCCGAGCTGGTCTACATCAACAGCTCAGGGCTTCGGGTTCTGGTACTGGCCTACCAAAAACTCTCCGGAGGAGGTGGCAACATCCTTGTCTGTGGTCTCAAAGACTACATACAGGAAGTTTTTAGCATCTCTGGTTATGATAAAATTTTTAAGCTGTTTCCTCAGTGCGATACGGCTCTGGAGAGTGTTCAGAACAGCTAGGGCCAATGCGCAAAACAACGAGAGTCATATCGTCCTCTCGAGGAAAAGAGCCAGTGAATGTATTCAGGGCTTCAATCACAGCCTGAACAATTTCATTGGCTTTTTTGTGTGCATTATTCATGAGCAGAGTCTCCAGCCGTTTCTTGCCAAACATCGTCCCCTCGGACGACCTTGCTTCCCACACGCCGTCGGTCGCCAGCACAATTAAATCCCCCTCCTGCACTGTGCGAGAATCTGCGGTTTCATATTTCCCATCCCGCTGCACCCCAAGAGGCAGGTTGTGACCGCCAAGGTATTCAATTGTCCTTGAACCAGCAGGAATATAGAACGCAGGATCATGTCCGGCACTAACCCAGCTCAAAACTTTTGTTTCTGGCATATACTCCATCAAAAAAAGCGTCATGAATCGCCCAGAGCCAAACGTATCTCGCGCAATCATGGCGTTCACATCCGTGCACAGCTCACCGGGAGTTCCTCCAGCAAAGGCCCGCATCCGCAACAGGGACCGAACCGAAGCCATCAAAAGCGCAGCACCAACACCATGCCCAGAGACATCACCGAGGGCAAAAAGCACTCGCCTGTCCTCGTCAGGAAGTGGCAAAAAGTCATAATAATCACCGCCTGTTTCATCTGAAAAGCGACTCTCTGCGGCAAGCTGACAGCCACACAGCGCAGGGCTGGAATGAGGTTGCAGGCTGGACTGAATCTCACTTGCGACCTGCATACCCTGCACAAGACGCATCCGGTCTCGCAGGGCATCAATCATCTGGTTGGTTCGCCCGGCAATGTAGCCAAATTCGTCACGAGTCATTGCCGGAACCCAGACATCAAGATCTCCCTGACTCACCCGCTCCAGTGTTCTGGTCTGATTCTCAAACAACAAACGAAGATTCCGCGAAAAGGAAAAAATCAAATTCACCAAAAGCAGCACAAACACGCCCATGACCAGACTAATATCGAGGACAACAGAGCGCACAGCATGGGAGCGATCCACGCCAGAACTCTGCACAATCCACTGAATATCCTTGGTCATAACCAGAAGGAGAATACCGGTAAAAAGCAGGAGAGCCAAAAGAGCAACAAGGGCAAAACGCTGCGTGAGCGGGCTAAAACTTCGGGGAAGTTCTCGAAAACTTCCATCATGCGCCAGCTCTTTCAAGAGTCGGCGTTCACGCTCAAGCCGCAGGTCGAGTGCCGCAAAGAAGGCCAGCGACACCGCACCCAAAAGAACCTTTGAACCGCTGGCAGAAAAGGGAAAGCCTAGCACGACCTGTCCATACAGTCCAAAGCCCAGCCCTGCGAGCACAAGGCAGAAGAAATCCAGCATAAACTGGCGCAAGGGCTGCTGCCGGGGCCGGGCAGACAAAACAACAGATCGAAGCAATGCACGGCGCAACACAAAGGCCACACCAAAGCTCACTGCCAGCAAAAAGAGGAGCCTCCACACGGGAAGCGAATCCAAAAACGGTCAGACCCGTCCGCCATACAGCGTCAGGACCAGCACGGAAAAGACATAAAAAAAGACAGCCCTCACAGCCTGCTCCTTGGTCACAGGGTTTCCCAAAGTATACACAATGCAGCAATGCGCTTCCATTTTCTTTGCAAAAAGATTTGCTGCGGGCTACCATATGAATATGCATCGAAAAATTCTTTTTTTCCTTCTTTTGTGCCTGTGTCTTACGTCAACAGCATATGCAAAGAGCGATCTTCCGCTCACCATTGCAGGCATCACGCTTGGAGATCACATCTCAAGCTGTGAAGAAATGTGCGTTGAAGATACAGCCATTGCCCTGCGTGATGAGATGTACATCACAGAGATCAATATTGATCGCGGCCAGCTTCCGGGTGTGCGTGGTGGAACCATTGGTGTGGGCAACTGCTTTGCACCGGGGACCATTGTCCGAGTAAAAATCAAGTTTCAGGACCGCAGCGAAGAGCTGTTTGAAGACCTGCTTGATCTCTACGACAAAAAGCTCGGCAAAAAGCGCACCTGGCAAGGTGATGCCTTTCACATCATTCAGTCCTGGCAATGGGTATTTACTGGGGAGAAAGGCGAAAAGGTCGAGATACTTTTGACTTACAGCCGAAACCCTGAATTTCGTCCCGGCGTTTCCGTCAAAATGACCCTGCGTTCCCTGTATCTCAAGGAACTGGAATGCTGGAAAAAGAAGCACGAAAAGGAACACGAAAAGCATAAGCCCATAGACAAGGCTGTTGATCTCAAAACCTTCCTGCCGCACTAAGGTGCACGAGCATGACGGATTTTCACCGCATCGCGTGGGATGGAATAGAACTCTTTACCCCTGCGGACTGGTCACCAGCCAGCCTCCGAAAGGGGCACCTGTCCCTTGAGTCCGATTCTGGGCCAGCCCTGACCTGCATCTGGAATTTCCAGCAGCCACGCTTTGTCCCCAAGACGCTTCTTCGCCACATTCAGCGACAGCTTTCTGGGGTTTCCCTTTCGATTGCAGATAGCCCAGCTCAAGAATGGGCCGACGCGATGCAGGAGCTGAACCACGCAGGCTTTGAACTCGCCCCTGTTCTTTGGAAAACAACGGCACACAACACAGAGCATGGTCTGGGCCTCCTCCTGCACAGCACAAAACATTCAGCCTCTGCCCTCCTTCTTTTTTTGCCTGCCTGCTCACCAGCCTCCAGTGCCCGCGTCGCCAGCGCCTTTCGCTTTCAGCCAGCAGACGCGACAAAGCATGACTGGGAAGTTTTTGGTATTCATGTCTCCCTGCCTCCCAAGTGGGAGCTTGGCAGCGCATCATTTCGGCCAGGCCAGTTTGAACTCTCCTTTCTTCTGGGGCATGGCATGCGACAAAGCCGCCTCAGTTTTGCTCGCTCAGGCCCAGCGTCCCTGCTTCTGCGACACAGCGACCTCACGACATGGGCACAGCACTTTCTTCAGCGTTATCAGTTCCGCCCCACAGCCATTCATGCAGCTCCACACGGCACCGACCGTCTCCGAGTCAGGGCTGAGCAGGGGCTTCACTCAAAAATTCCGGGCATACCTCGTCGGGGAAGCTCGGCCCACGTCTGGCTTCCTCACTCAGGAAACATGCTTCTCTCGGTCTGCCTCAGCAGCGCAGACACCGCACTTCACCAGCAAATCAACGAGTTTTGCCATGCTTTTTCCCTTTGTACGACGCAAAAAGACAGCACCAGCGCCAGCCCAGAACGCAGCACCAAGCCGGGCACAGGCCCTTGAATTCATCCCTGTTATCAACAGCAGCATAGACGTTGAGCACCGGGACAAAGGGAGCTGCCGCCTGCACTATGAACTGGCGCTCAAACCGTGGTTTGTCCGTGCTCACGAACGCCTCAGAAAAGCCCCCTTTCCGCCACAAAAAAAGACCCTTGAACTTGATGAAATCGGAAGCCTTGTCTGGTCGCTCATCGATGGCAGGCACTCTGTTGGAGCCATAGCCAAAACCCTTGGGGAAACATATGAACTCGAGGCCCGTGAGGCAGAGCTTTCAACGTCCACATTTTTGCGGGAACTTGGCCGCCGAGGGCTTATTGCCCTTCTGCCACCTCATGACCCAAGCCGCAGGGAGCCAAAATGAAACTCTTTCAGCTCTATCCACAAAGCTCACCAAACGTCGCGCCCACCTGCTTTGAAGGACGCGACATTGTTCTTGGCAGCTACCTGACCAGCAGCAAAGACCCTCAAATCAAAACACAGCATCACCCAGACGCCCTTGAATATGTCGAACGCTGGCTCAGCAGCGCAGCCCGCTGCGGCCTGCATACCGTTCTCATCGTCAACAAAGCCAGCGAAAGCTTTCAGGATGGAATACGCGCCATTTTTGCCAAGGCCAGCACCGGATACGGGAGCCTGTACTGTGCCGAGGTCACCCCACGGGGCTTCACTCCCAATGACGAACGCTTTCTTCATGCACTGGAACTGCTCCGCGTATTTCCCTGCGACAAGGTTTTCCTCACCGATGTTGGAGATCTCTTTTTTGGGCGAGACCCGTTTGCCTTGCTCGAGAACCGGGAGCCTGAGGACTTTATTGACCCCACAGCGCTCACTCGCTGCACCAGCCCGACCGAGGTTCGGCGCTGGGGGCTTCGGGCAACATGGCAGGTCAGGCACAGAAAAGGCTTTCGCTATTTCCTGGGGCATGAACCCGGAACGATTCGGGAAAATCCATGGCTTTGCCGCCAGTACGAACGCCTTCAGGGACGAGTTCCGGCAAAGCTCGGAAGCCGTCCAGTCCTGAACTGCGGCATTCTGGGAGGAGACCGAGCTGACATTATTCCTCTGCTCGAACGCTTTGAGGAAGAACTCACAGCCCTCAACCAACGTGAGCGGGCCTGTGATATGGTGCTCTTTAACAGCCTGCTGCGCGAACATGACGAAAAGCAGCTTTTTTCTGGAGGTCTGCTTTCCAGTCCATGGAAAGAGTATCTCCGCCAAGGCCCGTGGTACATTTTTCATAAATAAGGATTCGCCATGTCCAGAAAGACGTCCTACCTTGCCGGAGCCGATGCCGTCAGAACCCTCGCAATTATGGCGGTCGTTCTCCTGCACACGCAGCCCTTTGAAAATCTGCCTGTGCTCACGCCCATGAGCAAAGGCACGGACTTTTTCATAGAAAACATCTGCCGCTTTGCCGTCCCCAGCTTTTTCATTATTTCAGGCTACTTCTTTGGCCGCTCTGCTCAGAGCCGAGGGATTCACACTGCGGCAAAGCGTACCCTCTGGCGCGTTCTTTCGCTCTTTCTGTTCTGGTGCCTCGTGTATGCCGTCATGCCCAAGCCCAAGCTTTTTTTTCAGCATGGACTGGGAGCGTTTTCCATCTGGACCGACTTCACCTTTCACCGGCTCTTTCATGACCCCATCCTCTTTTTCCGCTTTGGCACCACTTTCCATCTCTGGTTTTTCCCTGCCCTCATCTATGCCATTTTGCTCATATGGCTCTTTGGGGCATTCCGCCAAACAAAACTTCTCCTCTTTCTTGCCGCAGCTCTTTACCTTTTTGGAATGCTCGGCCAGTCCTACAGAGTCGTCCCCGGCATAGGTCTCGACATTGACCGCTTTGTTCTTCGCGATGGACCTTTTTTTAGCACCCTGCCCGTTGCACTCGGCTTTGCATATGCCCAGCGCAAGACGCAGCTTCACGTCAACGCATGGGGCCTGATACTCGGAGGAACACTCCTCCAGTTTACGGAAATGATTTTCCTTTTCTCTGTTTTTCAGGCTCCATATGGCGACTATTTCCTCGGCAATATTCCCCAGGCCATCGGCATCCTGCACCTTGTGGTGACGCAACCACACTTTCTGGAAAACACGTTTCTCCCCAAGCTCGGAATTTACAGTCCCGGCATCTATGCGTCACACATCCTGCTCCAGCGCTGGATTGACTACCTCGACAACGTCATCCCGCCCCTGCTCTGGCAATGTGTTTTCCCTGTGCTCGTCTGGGTGGCGAGCATGCTCCTCTGCATTGCCATGAGCCGCTCCAAATGGCTCAAGCGCTTTGTGACATAAAAAAAGCCCCCTTTTCAGGGGGCTTCGTTCTTTCAGAAAAACTAATAGACACCATGAAGTGGTGCGCCCGGAGCAGCCAGCGCATCAACACGCTTTTCTACATCCGGATCAGGATCAAGCGGCGGAGCCTGAAAAGACTTGAGCCGGGCATCAATAATCACAGGGCCGGGAGTACCCCAGTGCTTGCACTGCGTCTCAGCATGAGCGCCATAGATGTCCGTTGCCGGATCAGAACGAGAGAAGCTCACCCACACAAAATTCTCCCAGTTTTTGGCGGCAAAATCGACGTCATCCACAACAACACAAAGCGGCAGACCATCGAGGGCCTCCAGCTGTTGCCCCAGCACATCGGCCAGAGCCTCAAGCTGTGGGTCTTGTACTCCTCTGGCACCCGTATGCTGAGGTCCCTGCACCACAACAATCCCGGGAGCAAAGCAGCGCGGAGCAGTAAAGCCCTCAGCAAGGCGCAAATCACCGGGCAATGCAGAATCAAGTCTGCGCTTTGCAGGGCCAGCGGCCGCCCAGACCAGCTTTGAGCCAGCATTCAGTCCTGTGCCTGAGTAGTCCAGCGTATCTATGGTCGTCTTAGTCACAAAATGCAAATCCCGACGCATGTCTGTGCGCTCCAGAATGTGCCGGAAGAATGACGGCAAATCATGCGCGGACAGGGTTGAGTCGTCTTCACGGGCACCAATAAACAGATACTTGGCAAGCGAGGTCTGCGTATTTCCCAACAGGGCCATGCCGTTCGTCAAAAGTTCCTGTGGCTGCCGTTCCTCGGCATACGGGACATAGCGCTCACTCCCCACAGCCAAAAGCAGTGGGTGCACGCCAGAAGCATCCACGGCATGGACCTCATGCACTCCCGGAAAGACTGTGGGAACCAGCTCCTCTGTGAGTTCATGAATAAAGGTTCCAAAAACTGTGTCTTCCTGCGGAGGACGTCCCACAGTTGTGAAGGGCCAGATTGCACCTTCCCGGTAATAAACATTATCCACATGCAGCACAGGGAAGTCATGCGTCAGGCTGTAATACCCAATATGATCGCCAAAGGGACCCTCTGGCTTTTGCTGACTTCCATACAGGGTGCCACAGATACAAAAATCTGCTTCGGCCAACATGGGGAGGCCGGTACCATTTCGCACCATGCGCATCCGCTTTCCTGCCAGCGCTCCGGCAAACATGAGTTCCGAAAGGCCCTCAGGAAGCGGCATAACAGCCGCAAGAGTCATGGCAGGCGCTCCACCTACAAAAATGTTCACCTTGAGAGGCTGTCCCTTTTTCATGGCCTCAGAATGATGAATACCAAGGCCCCGGTGAATCTGATAGTGCAGGCCGACTTCCCTGTCTTTCTCGTAGTCGTTTCCAGAAATCTGGACACGATACATTCCAAGATTGGAGTTTTTATACCCAGGGGCAGCCGGATTTTCTGAATAGACCTGAGGCAGGGTGACAAACGCCCCGCCATCCATCGGCCACGAAACAAGCTGCGGTAGCTCGGAAAGGCATGTCTGATGGGCTAGAATGGGTCCATCTTTAACGCTCTTGGGGAGTGCACCATAAAGCACCCGGGGAGCGCTACGAAAGGCCCACGGCTTTTTCAGCGCGGCACCGGGGTCTGCCTTGGCCCGAAAAAGAGCCTTGAGCGCAGGGAGGGTATCCCGAAAAATATATCGTGCTCTTTCCATTGTGCCAAAAAGATTCCCCAGCATAGGGAAGCGGGAACCCTTAACATTGGTAAAGAGAAGTGCAGGCCCACCAGCCCGAAAGACCCGACGCTGTATTGCGCCAATTTCCAGATGCGGGTCCAGACTTTTTCCAATGCGAATAAGCTCGCCTCGTGCTTCGAGGTCTTCAACACACTGCTGTAAATTTGTGTAGCCCATTGTTTTCCCAGTCGTGGTTATGGATGTACTGTGCAGGAGTTTTGCCCGAACTCCAGCTCAAAAGCAAGAATCCAGAAGTCGTTGCCGGGTGTACAGAACGCAGGCAACTCTGGCAGGGAGTTTACAGGGGGAATCGAAAAAGGTATGTCAGCTGCCTGACCTCTGGTGACACTCACCAACGACTCTTCGTCACCATCGTATTCCCATCAGGGGCCAAAACACCGAGGTTCGTCATGCAGCTTTCCGAACGCACCCGTCGGGTCCTTGATCTGACGCAGGAGCTTATGCGTTTTCCATCCACAGCATCAAATCCCGATGCCATCAACGCCTGCAAAGAGTTTATCTGCTCTCACCTGCACGGCATGGGCGTTGAGCCAGAATGTTTTACCTTTAATGGCACTCCGTCCATCGCGGTACTCCCCAAGCACGGCTACGCGCCAGTTCTGCTTATGGCCCACTTTGACGTGGTCGACGCGGACAGCGAGGAACAGTTTACCCCGCAGATCAAAGACGGTGCGCTGTATGGCCGTGGCAGCATTGACGACAAATACGCCGTTGCCATGAGTCTGGTTCTTTTTGAAGAACACCTCAAGTCTGTTGTGGCAGACGGTGGCAGCATCAGCGACATGAAATTCGGTCTTCTGCTCACTGGTGATGAGGAAGAAGGCGGTCACAACGGTGCAGGCAAAGTCCTTGCCCGTATCTCCACAGATTTTTGTATTGCCCTTGATGGTGGTGCGCCAGAAAGCATTATCACCAAGGAAAAAGGCTTTATCCGGCTGAAAATTACTGCTAGCGGTAAGGCAGCACATGGCGCCCGTCCGTGGATGGGCCAGAGTGCATTTGATGTCCTCGTCAAAGATTACGAAGCCATCAAAGAGCTTTTCCCCCAGTCCGACCCCGATCACTGGGAACGGACTATGAATCTGGGTATTGTTCACGCTGGCGGTGGCTCCGCCAACAGAGTTCCCGGTTCTGCGGAAGGTGTTTTCGATATTCGCTACACAGAAAAGGACAATCCCGACGAACTTTTGGACGCAATTCAGAAAAAAATTTCGTCCTCAGTCGAAATTCTTGAAAAAGAACCCTTGTTCTTTTCTGGCAAATGCGGATATATGGACCTCCTGCTTGCGACGGCTGGCGAATCGGTTTCGACCGGCTTTGCCCACGGAGCAAGCGACGCCCGCTTCCTGACTCGCGATGGCATCCCCGCTGTAGTATGGGGTGCAGAAGGCGAAGCAAGTCAGCACGGTGCCAATGAGCACATTATGCTCGACTCGCTGGAAGCCCTGACCAACACGATGAACGATTATCTGTTGGCCCTGCGTCAATCAAAATAGATTGCAAGAGAATCGACCTCTCATTGCATATATGCGCACCGTTTCGCTCACGGTGCGCCAAACGTAATCGAATTCCGCCTCGATTATGTTTAGGGTGTATTGGTATACTCCATTTGGGTGCGGGCAGGAACGCTCCTTCCTGCCCGCTTTTCCCAGAATTTTCGTTGCACAGCAGGGTTCTCCTGACTGTGCTTTTTTTGTGTCAGGATTTCATGCCTTCACAGGACAACTCGTCTTTTTCCCCATAATATTTCAGTTCGACAAGGTTCTTTTCCGGGTCCCGGACATAAATCGAAATTCCAGTCCCATGCGCGCCAAAACGATCAATAGGTCCCAGCTCAATGGGAACGTCCCGATCAAGAAGACGCTCCCTCGTGTCAAACCACTCTGCTTTCGACATAGCAATACACAAATGATTCAGGCGGCCAAGCTCAGGAAGCACAGCTAAGGCTCCATCATCCTGCCACATATGCGGCGGGAAAAAGTCCAAAAGCGTTTCTTTGGAAACCCGGACAGAAGGGAAAGCAACTTCGTGCGCCCTGTAGGCCCCTACCCGCTCGCCCGGCAATCCAAGAACATCACAATAAAATTCCAGCATCTTTTCGGCATCCGTGACGTTTATGCCAAGGTGATCAAGTTCACAGCACATCAGTTCACCGCCTTATCCTAAGTTCTCGTCTTCATGTGCGCAGCACAGAAGGACGCAAAATATAAATTCGCCATTGTCGGAATTGCTCTTTAGAGGTTACACTCAAATGACCTTTCAGTGAATATAACCCATAACATTTTCTTTCTCTTTTGGGGACGTCCATGAACCTGACAGATTACCAGCGGCTCATTGACCGACTCGGTGAAAATGCGGGCCGCACCCGACTCGAACTTCAGACAGGGCACTCTGCAGATTTCTACAGTGGCAGTGGACGAACCCGCTTTCACATCGAAAATGTCGAGTGGATTCCCCGGCTCCTCAAAATCGTTTTGGCCTGTACAGGACTTTTGGGGCATGCCCGGCGAAATACCCTTGCCTACAAAACCGTCCTCACGACCCATCACTTTCAAAATCTTCCCAAGGCCTTTGATGGCTTCAAAATTCTCCAGCTCTCTGACCTGCATCTCGACGGCATCCTTGATGGCGGAGAAACGCTCTGCTCGCGCATAGAAGCGCTCGACTACGATCTCTGTGTCATGACAGGCGATTTCCGTTTTTTAACAGTCCATGACTATGACGCCCCGCTTCCAGTGCTCCAAAAAGTCATGGAGTCCATTTCCTGTGAATTTGGTACACTGGCAATACTTGGCAATCATGACTTTCTGGAAATGGTTCCAGGAATAGAAGAACTCGGCATTCGCGTTCTGCTCAATGAAAACGCAGTGTTTCGCAAAGGCGGGCAGGAAATCGCCATTTGTGGCGTGGATGATCCCCACTATTACGGCTCTGATGACCTCAGCAAAAGCCTTCTCAAAACAGAGCACCTGCCGTGGAAACTGCTTTTGTGCCACAGCCCGGAACTTTACGAAGAAGCCGCAGAACTCTTTGATCTCTACCTCTGCGGGCACACCCACGCAGGGCAAATCTGCCTGCCCGGAAGTATTGCCATCATCAGCAACGCAGCCTGCCCCCGGCGTTTCATTCGCGGGCACTGGCACCATGGGAAAATGAAGGGCTACACCTCGCGCGGGACTGGCTCTTCCGGCCTTGCCGCCCGACTCTTTTGTCCGCCAGAAATTACCCTGCACGAACTGCGGACAGCACCAAAGTCAGACCAAGGAGAGACACAATGATCCATCCTTTGACGTTCTTTAAACATCCAGAAACCCCAGCAGTCATGGCAGATGAACGCGGCTTTTTGATTGAAGTCACCTCAAGCTTTTGCGAGCAGTTTCACTGGACTCGCGAGCAACTCATTGGAATGCCCATCACAGTGCTCATTCCACCGGAACTCCACGACGCACACCATCTCGGCTTCTCCAGCTTTGTGACCACAGGCAAGCATTCCATTCTGGAACAGGAGCTTGACCTTGAGCTTATGACAGGCAGAGGTGAACGTCTTCTGGCTTCACATTTCATCGTCGCAGGCGAAATTAACGGACAAAAACGCATCGCCGCACGCATTACAGCACGCTAGATTTTTTGAGGAAACGAGGTTCTCATGGATTTACCACGTCTTGTGGCCGAACTTCGAGGTACGCTTGGCAAGATGGAAGCCGCTCTGGACTCCATCTCGGAAGGTATTGTCTGGACCGATGAGCACTGTAAAATCCAATGGTGTAACGAACGCTTTATTCAGCTGCTGGGACGCCCCAAGATTCTCGTGCTTGGCAAAGACATCACCGAACTCTTTCCCCTTGCCGAAGCACACGTTCCCCTGCCCTATGAGGCACACCCCGCCTGCGCCCTCAAAATGGGCAAACCTGTCCGCCGGGCCATTTTTGAATTCATGTCGCCAAAGCGGGAAGAGGTCAGTCTTGATATTGAAAGCACCATTGTCCAGCTTCCCAATGGAAATGACTCGGTTGTTCTTGTTGTTCGCGATCTCACCCATGTTGAGGATCTCAGCCAGTTTGAGATTTACAAAACCGCCATTGCCGCAGCAGCCAACGCGGTTGCCATTACAAATGGCGAAGGCGACGTTTTGTGGGTCAACCCCGCGTTTAATGCCCTGACCGGGTACTCGCTGGAAGAAATTTACGGGAAAAACCTGACCATTCTCAAATCAGGAAAGACCCCTGACAAACTTTACAAGGGAATGCATCAAAGCATTCGAGCAGGAAAGATATGGCAGGGAGAACTCATCAACAAACGCAAGGATGGGACGCTCTATTATGAAGAGCAGACCATCACCCCGGTCGTAACCAAACGAAATGAAATAACCTATTTTATTGCAATCAAACAAAATATTACCCACCGCAAAAAGACCGAACAGGCTTTGCTGGAAAGTGAAAAGCGTATTCGGACCATCCTCGACAGTGCTCCTGACGCCATATTGAACTGCTCCGAAGATGGCTCACTCATGGGCGCAAACCCCATGTGCTTCACCATGTTTGACTACGAAGATCATGAACTTTTCATCAAGTCTCTTCCTGACCTCATCCCAGATCTTTCGTTACGGAAACTCACTCCAAATCTGGAGAGTGAGGGAATCGTTGCGCGGGGCCTGGAAAGCGTTGGGCACAAAAAAGACGGAAAAGAATTTCCCGTTGAAATGTCCATCAGTTTGGCTCAACTCAACAACTCACCGTTTTTTACAATTGTTATTCATGACATCACGGAGCGCAAAGAAACAGAACGCGAGCTGGCCGAGCAGCAGGAACGCCTTGAAGCCGACCTTGAGGCCGCAGGAAAAGTACAGCTCAGCCTTATTCCAAAGACACCGCCCAGCACAAAATTTTTTCGAATGCACTGGAAGTTCGTCCCCAGTGGGCACATTGGCGGAGATATTTTTAACGTGGTGCAACTCGATGAAGAGCATTACGCGTTCTATGTCGTGGACGTGAGCGGGCATGGTGTCCCCTCGTCACTCATTGCCGTGAGTGTGTCGCAGGTTCTGGAACCCCAATACCTCAGCCGGAGACGTCCGGCGCCTCAGCGCGGCTGGGAAATTCTGCCTCCAACAATTGTTTTGGATTTTCTGGATCGCCAGTTCCCCATGGAGCGTTTCAACAACTATTTCACCATGCTCTATGCGGTGCTCAATGTCCGAACCGGAAAACTGCAATACAGCTGCGCAGGACACCCGCCGCCCTTCCATCTGCAAACAGACGGGACAATCCTTCCGCTCAAAAAAGGCGGTCCGCTCATTGGACTGGGGGGAGCACTCCCCTTTGAGCAGGAAACCATACAGCTCAGCACTGGTGACCGGATTATCATGTATACCGACGGCATTACGGAATACGAAAATGAGCAGGGACAAATGTACGGCGAAGAGCGCTTTATCTCGACCCTGCAAAAAGAAATGACGCAGCCTCTCGAAGACATGATGGAGCTTGTGTATCAGGACATGATGGCCTCCGGGGACAGTCGACCACCAAACGACGACGTGACCTTTGTTGGCATTGAATACACAGGGACTCCTGAGCCAGAGGAAAACGAAAGCGCATAAAAAAGCCGGCCAAATGGCCGGTTTTTTTATGCGCTAAATAAAGAGGTGCCGAGGACTTCGCAGCACGACCTTGAGGTCTTCGCGAACGCTTCGCGTCGCCGCATAATGGCACTCCATAACCCGCTTTTCCACATCCTCCAAAGGACGTGGCGCAAAGGCATGCCACGGGTGCAACAATCCAGCTGGGGCAGTGAATCGAGCCTTGGCCCACTGAGTATGCAGCATCTCTGCCTGTTCCCTTTCCAGAGGCTCAATGCCAACAATTTCAAGGCGCCCTCGCAAGACATCAAAGAGGCCCGGCAACTCACGCAGAACAGGTATCCTGCTCTGGAAAAAACTCCGGCGCACATCCCGCAGCACCCGCTTGCCGTCAAGCTGAGGAGGTAGCTCTTCGCCCACAAGATCACGCACAAAAAACCGACGAAGCCCCAAAGCGTGCAAGACGCCCATCAGAAGGAAAAACGGCGAAAAAAGCAGAATCCCCAACAGGGCACAAAAAGAAGAAAAAATATGACGTTTTTTGGAAACTCGCCCGGTTCCGCCGAGAACAAAGGGATCGGGAACCACGGTGACCGTTTCCTGCGGAAAACTTACCAGCACATTTCCAGAAACCAGCGCATTACGCACTGTGACGTTTGGCCCAATATAACTTCCATCCAGAATGACACAGGAAGACAGTTCCGCCCCATGCTCTACCATGCACCCCGCTCCAAGTACCGCATCAGGTCCAGCGCTAACCTCGCGGGCCAAAACGCTATGACTCCCTACAAAAACAGGAGTTTCAAGCTGAGCTGCTGTATGCACCCGCGCGCCAAGCCCCATTCGGACCCCTTCGGCAGACTCTGTTCCCCGAACAACAAGATCAGGAAACTCCCCTTGCAGTGCCCGAACATTCGCAGCCCAGACATCGCGCAAGCGCCGAAAGACACATGGTGACGTCTCCAGAGAAACACTCTGACAGGTCCCTCCCTGCTCTTCCACAAACTGCACCAGCTGCTCAGGATGCACAGAGGAAAAATCGTAGCGATTCACAGCCTCCCGACTCAGGCAGACAGGCCCACCATCACAGTCAAACCGACGTATGTTGGCCGCCTCTGGAACCTCTGCACACAGCTCTTTCAACGGGAGTGCACCAATCATCAGATGCGAAAACACACAAAACTGCTCTTCGAGCGAACCCGCAAGTTTCAGCAGGACGTCACCGAGCGAGCTACCACTCACGAACTGAACATGCAGCCCAAAGCGTTCTCCGCTCCCAATTTCTGAGCGAAGTTCAAAGGCAAGGTGATCTGGCACAAGCACAAGATCTGTCACTCCGGCATCTGCCAGCCATTCAAGCATATGCACAAGTATGGGACGATTCATTACAGGAAAAAGTGCAAAAGGCCGCTCTTCATAGAAAGGATGCGGAAGCGGCATATCTGGAGCACAAAAGACTATGGCCTGCATCAGGAATCTCCTTTGCGCGGCACAACAGCCAAAAGGCTGTTTCGCCCTTCGCGGCTTTCATATTCCAGCCTGCTGGTGAGCTGGTGGACAATAAACAGGCCTCGTCCCCCATCCTGAGGATTCTCAAAGTCTGGCTCAGGGACCAGCGCCGGATCAAAGCTCTTCCCAAAGTCCTCAAAACACATTTCCAGCCGATCAGGGAAAATACCAAGCTCAATGCGCATCACACCGTGTTTCTGCCCGCTGTAGGCGTGGCGAATAATGTTTGTCGCAAGCTCGGAGGCAATGAGTTCCAAAGAAAAAAGCAGGCTTGATTCACAACAGCCAGACTGCCCAAAAAAACCATGGACAAAAGCACCGATGCTCTCAAGCTGAGTCGTACTTGCCTCAAAGTCCTGTACCGCCCTTTCCTGGAGCTGAGCTTTCTTTTCCATTTAATATGCACCTTTTCCTGTCAAAACAGCTGGCACGGTTTTCAAAAGTATTTTTATATCCCCCCAAAAGCTCTGACTCTCAATGTACGTCCTGTCCAATTCAACCTGTTGCTGAAAATCAAGGTTGCTTCGACCGCCAATCTGCCAAAGACACGTAATGCCGGGCTTCACAATGAGCCGCACCCGTTCCTTCTGGGCATACTGTTCCACCTCGCTCGGCAAGGCAGGACGAGGGCCAACCAAAGACATGTCTCCCCACAGCACGTTGATAAACTGCGGCAACTCATCAATAGAAAACTTGCGGATAACACGACCAATCTTTGTAATACGCGGGTCATCTTTCATCTTAAACAAAACATCGCCTGCTTCGTTTTTCTCCCGAATTTCCTCAAGTACCCGGTCCGCATCCGTGACCATTGATCGGAATTTGTACATTCCAAACAATGTGCCTCGCTTTCCAACACGCTCCTGTCGAAAGAAAATCGGCCCCTGGTCTTCGAACCAAATTCCAAACGCAGTTCCGAGCAGAACAGGAGAAAGCACCGTCAGCCCGGCAGCTGCACCTAAAATATCGAGGACTCTCTTGAGCGCCAGAGTGCTCCAGACCGTCGCCCGCCACAGGCTTTGCTTTCGCCACTTGCGAAGCCGTGCCCGGTACGCTGCAAACCGACCACCTCGTGCGTACTGTCCATACAGGGCATCAAGCTCTTTGCGTCGCTCTTCATCAAAATGCTTCATGACGCCTTCGCTCCAGTCAAATTCAGATAAGCTTCCATCTTGGTCAGGGCAAAAAGCCTCGCCACAGGTTCAGAGAGGGCCACAATATCCAGCTCGATTCCATGCTGAACACAGGCTTTATGCATCAGGATAATCGCCGTCAGCCCTGTGCTGTCCATAAAGTCAACATGGGACAAATCAAGTTCCACGCGATGAACACCACGCTCGGCTTCATCCACAGCCCCCAGCAGCTTCTTTTTCATCGCCTGAAAACTGTCCGCATCAAGACGACCAAGCAGCCGCACCCGCGTTGCCTCGCCCTCACGACCAAGCTCCAGAAGTGAATCCTCGCGCCCAGCCATAACCAGCTTACGCGCCGCAGCCATGCTCTCATGGAGGGGCAAAAAATCTTCCAACCGCCCAAGACGAATAACCCGCATTGCATCTTCAGACGCGGCACCAATGGCAAAGGGGACGTTATTCTTACGGGCCATTTTTTCCAGCGCCACAAGCACGCCAAGTCCCCGGCTGTCCATAAAGGTCACTCCAGACAGGTCAAGCGCGACACCATTCCCCTTTTCCAGCTCCCCCTCAGCGTTATGCGCAATTCCGTCAGCGGTCATTGAATCAAAGCGCCCGTCAACAATGCAAATTTTTCCAGAACCATCTTCCTGCATCCGCATCTCGGAGCGTGTGGAATCCGCTGTTTTTTGCCGCTCCAGAAACGAACGCCGCTCTGCCCGGTACAGGCGGGCAAAAGCCCAAAAGTCACGGAAATACCGACCAAACATGCGCCGAGGTTCCTGCAAAAAGCGATAGAACCACTCAAGCCCGGTCTTTTTCATCCATTCTGGAGCACGACTGACCCGCCCTGCCAAAAAATCAATAGTGGCACCAACGCCAATTGCCACGGGCACCCCAATTTGCGCGGAGTTCATGCGCAACCATTTCTCAGCCTTGCCCGCACCAAGCGAGACAAAAAGAAACTGTGGCCGAAAAGACTGGACTTCCCGAAAAACCGTTTCCTGATCCATTTCCAAAAGCGGCGTAAACTCGGGAGAATAGTGCCCAATACGCAAATCGGGATAACTCTCGTGCAAGCGGCGGGCGGCTTCTTCTCCAACGCCCGGAGCACCACCCAAAAAGAAAATACCCCAGTTCCTGCGCGCGGCAAGTTCAATAAGCCGGGGCACGAGATCAGAACCGGTGACCCGTTCCTTGAGAGGCAATCCAAGCTTTGATGACGCCCAGATTAGCGGCATTCCATCTGCCGTGATGAGATCGGCCATGCGGACAACTTCCATGAACTCCTCGTCCCTGTGGGCCGCAACAACAAAATTCACATTGGCAGTCGCCACATAATGCGGTCGACCGCTTTCGACGAATTCCTCCAGCCTGTCCACGGTTTCGTCCATGCTCAGGTTATCCAGCGGAATACCCATCAAAACAACAAGCTCCCGCTCACGTTCTGGCCGAAACGTCTTCTCATCACGTGCAGAATCAGGCATTGTGCTTTCCTTATTTTCCGCTGTTTGTTTCCGCATTCCTTTGGGTTCTGGTCCACCGAACACCACGAGAGAACAGCATTTTTATGTACACACAAATTTTCCACCCAAGGTAAAACGGGGCAAAGCCAAGTGCGAACCACAAATACAGCGGCGTCTTGCGCAAGAACAGACTGCTTACAACGTAAATGACAATGCCGACCAATCCTGCCAAGGCATAATCGACTGCCACAGGATAGAAGAAAACCGAGCACAGCAAAAACGCCAAAAGCAGCAACACCAAAAGCCCAAGCGGGGGCACCAGCAAATCAAGGAGCGCGTCCAGCGCGACACCGTCACCTTTTGCGGTGCGCCCCAAAAGCGTCATTCCATACTCGCGAATCAGTCCTATCCGACCACTCTCCCATCGTGTGCGCTGGGATTCGGCCTGCTGTCCGCTCACGGGCATCTCGGCCAAGACTTCTGTCTGCGGCACGTAGTACACCCGAACACCTTCCAGCACGAGCTGAAGCGAGAACTCAACATCTTCCACAATAGAATGCGCGGGCCAGCCTCGCTGCATAATCAGCTCCCGGCGAAAGCACATTCCATTCCCTTTAAGCCCCGCAGACGCGCGCAAAGCGCAACGGCCAGCCGGGCGCAAATGGTGAAAGGCTCGAAGAGCCAGCTCCTGCAAGGCTGTGCGCCATGCAGCTCCGGCATTGGAGGTGCCATAATAGGCCTGCGCCGCATACACCGCAGGATCAGCAAAAGCATTGGCCATTTCATGGCAAAAATTCGGCGCAACCTCGGTATCTGCATCAACAATGCTGATGAGATCCCAGTCTGCAAAGCGCTCCTGCTGCGTTCGGAACAGCCAGTCCAGGGCCTGCCCTTTCCCCCGCTCCGCTGGATCATCGCGCACCACAAGATCTGCCCCTGCTTCTTTGGCCCGTTCAGCGGTCTGGTCGACGCAGTTGTCAGCCAAAACCAGCACACCAAAAGAATGCTCGTCATAATCCTGTGCCAGAATCCGCTCCACGGTCTGCCGAATCAGCAGTTCTTCATTATGCGCCGGGATAACAAAAAGGACTTTTGCCGGAATGCTCCGGTCGTCTTCCCCTCGCGGGGGATGATAGAAAAAAGCGCCAACGGTCAGAATCATCAGGTACAGCACGCAGCAGTAAATATACATGCCTATGCTGAAAAACAGGATGTCGAAAATAAACATCAGCGTGTTTCCTCCGCGCCCAAAAGCTCTTCAAAATGATCGGCCAAGGCTCCTGCATTTTTGTCGAGATCGTAATGCCGGAGAACTGCCCGTCGTCCTGCCGCTCCCATCTTTGCGGCCCGATCAGGATGCTGAATGAGTTTCAGCATGGCCTCTGCCAATGCCTCCACATCACTGGGAGACACCAAAATACCACTTGTGCCGGTGCGAATCAGCTCTCCAATGCCCGTAATCTGTGTACTCACACAGGGGATTTCCATCGCCATTGCTTCCATCAGGACAACCGGAACCCCCTCGGCAAAACTCGGCAAAACAAAAAGATGCGCCGAGCGATAGAGTTCACGAACCCGATCCTGACCAACAGCTCCAGTAAAAATCACCTGATCGGAAAGCCCATAGCGTTCCACGGCCTTTTCCAGTGATGGCTTGTCTGGTCCACCACCCACAAAGCTCGCCCGGAACTCCACATTCTGCTCTTTAAGCTTCGCAAGTGCATCCACAAGAATATGCTGGCCTTTAGCCGGGACCAGTCGCCCAACGCATACAATGTGCGCAGGCTGTTCCTCTGGAACAGGTCGGGGAGCAAAGGCGTCTCCATCCACGCCGCAGCGATGAATAGAAATCTTGTCCCAGTGCTCCCGCTCGACGATTCGCTTAAGCTGACTTGAACAATAATGACTGATAGAGCGAATAAAACGGGCTTTTTCGACCTTTTTGGGCAAAAGGTTCTGATCGATATTATAAAAAATATCAGGTCCATGCACGCTTATACTGTACTCAATCTGCCCGCTTTCTGCTGCAATCATGGCAACCGTGGCCGCAGGGTTAGCAAAATGCACATGAACATGCGTCATTCCGTGCTTTTTCATCCAGCACAACAACACCACGGCCTCAGCAAAATAATAGAGTCCCTTCATGGGGCAGCGCGTGCCCTCCCAGCCAGCCGAAAGCCCGGCAACCAGAAGCCGCAACCATGCCCATGAAGACGTCCGCAAGAGTTCCCACTGGGCGCGCAAAGCCTGCTTCACACCGCCATCCTTGATGTACAGCGTCTGCTCGGCTTCTTTTTTTTCTGCCCGAGTCATCACCCCAAGATGCGCCGGGTAGCGAATGGACGCGGTATGCACCTCCACGCCCCGCTCCCGAAGCACCCCAATTTCCCGATGGATAAAGGTGTGGGAAATTCCGGGATATTCGCTTGAAAGATATGCCAGTTTGCGTGCCATGGTTGACCTCATATTATGCGGGTTCCCTGAGGTGCAGGCTCCAGGCTCTGCATCCCGTCCCCGGTTTGCTCCTGTTCTTCAACGCCTTCTGTTTCCCAAATGTGTGGCAGCATCTCCCCGTGTGCCGCCTGCGCGGCCATTGCTCCTGCTGCAAAAATAAAAATCGGGTTAATCATGGCGTTAAGGATATTATCCACAGTGTACAAGATAAGCAGCACCCCCATAATGAGTGTTGCTGTTGCGTGCCTGTCTATCCACATCTGCTTGCCCCACAGACGAAACGTCCTCACCGTGGGGATTAGGAAAAGCCCCAGCATAGCAGTGAGTCCCCACACACCATAATTACCAAGAACAATAATCCACAGGCCATCTGTAGTGGAAATATCTTCACCTTCTTCGTTATACACACGGGCACGCCCCCAGCCGCCCCACCCAAACATGGGCCGCTGCACAGCCTTGTCCAAAAGGATATCTTCGTTCTCGAAACGAAAAATCAGTGAACCTGCCCGCTCTTCACTCACAGCCGCCACCATGTCGCCAATGGCATCCCCAGACCATAGTCCTGTCGAGCGGCAGACCATGTATGTCGGTGGCAGCATCAAAAACATAAGAATAAAAATACTCGTCTTAAACCTGCGACAAAAATACATCAGGGTCAGCCCAATAATCATGAGGCCAAGAGCACCCATCGACTTGCAGAGCACCAGAGTGACGAAAAGTGGTGGCACCAGATACTTCATGGCAATGCCACGAATGTCTGTGACGGCTTTGGTCATCCAGAGCCACACCCCACACAGCGTTGCTCCTGCCATCCACATGCCCACCATCAGCCCGTGTTCCATAAAAACCATAGGCCGGTATCCGCCCATTCGGATGGTCTGAGCAAAATCTGGATGCGGATAAAAACCATAAAACATCCGGTGAAGCTGGGGACTCATGCGAATCTCAAAAAGACAAAGCGGGATGTAGGCAATGCCACCAAGGAAAAACGCCTTCACCAGAACTTCCAGATCACGCGGTGTCGCAAGGTACACGCGGCCAACCAGATACGGCAGGCCCCAGGTTGTGAACTGATTCAAAAAAGCGGAAACACCATCATACAGGCCAAGACCATTCGTGAGCGAGGAAATGGTCGGCGAAACAAGCCACATCCCCATGGGCAGGTCCCAGCCTGTCAGTTTGATATTAAAGAGCCTGTCTGCATCAAAAAGTGTCGCTCCAAGCAAAATTCCAAGACAGGTTGCCGACATTTTGGTGTATTCGGGCAGACCAGAAAACTCATACCGGGCAACAGGCAAAAACATCCACGCACCAACAAAAGCAGCAATCACGGCGGTCCGGGGTGGGAAAACTGCAAAAAGCAGCAGCACCACAGGAATCCACCCGAACATGACAAGGTGCGTTAATGGACTCACTCTGGCCCCCGCCCTTTTCTGCGCTCCAGAGCCTCCTCAAAAAAGGCCAGCATCTGCTCTGCTTTTCTGGGCCATGCAAAAGACGCAGCCTGCTCTCGTGCAGCATCCGACATCTTTCGCCACAGCTCTTCGTTCTCGGCTATCTCTGCCAATCCCTGCGACACGTCATAGCTCAACTGTTCACGGGAATTGGGGGGATACTTATAGCCCGATTCTGAGGTGACATACTCACCAATGCCCCCATGATCTGCGACCACACAGGGCAACCCGGCGGCCATTGCCTCAAGCGCAACCGCTCCACCAAATTCGCGAACAGACGGAAACACAAAAACATCAGACTGCGAGTAATAGTCCGCGGTCTTTTCCTGTTCGATCCAGCCCGTAAAATGAACAGCGTCTTCCGGGAGCTGCTCCGCAGCAAGCTGTTCAAGCGCGGCCCGCTCCGAGCCATCTCCAACGATAGTCAGGCGAATATCTTTGCCTGTTGCTTCACGAGCCATGCGCACAGCCCGAAGCGCCATGTCTGCCCCTTTGTATGGCACAAGCCGCCCCACAAAGAGCGCCTGCAAAACACCCGGACGGGCAAAACCTGCCCGCGGTCCAGAAAGCGTCTCTTCCCGGATGCCGTTTTCAAACATAAGCCGGAGCGAATCATCAGGAAGATCAAAGCGCTCCTGTAACATGCCCTGCGTGTAGCTCGACCCCGCCAGGACCAACTCAGCATTCCTGTAGGTCTCCGCATAGCCCGGAATGAACCGGGTTCCTGAGCGCAGGAAATTAAACGCAGCGAACTCCTTGCGTGCTGTTTCAGAAAAGCCCTCAGGGAATGGCAACCCGCCATTGACAGGACCAAGCACCAAAGGCACCTGCTGCGTACAGGCCTTGACCATTTTGACAGGATAGCGTGGCAGAATTGGCGTCATCGCATGGACCAGGTCAAATTCTCCCCTGAGCACAGGGGCACGGTACATGTCATACGCCTGCCGATTAAAAGACGCATAGACGGGATAGGACAGCGCATGCTGCAAGGGCCAGTTCACGCCTTTTTTTGAGGTTGTCCCATGCACCCAGGCATACCAGCGTCGCACCCATTCAGGCTCTCGAATATACACAATCTTTTGGCCATCCCGGACCTTCTCCAAAGCCTCACGATTGCGGTAATGGGTCACAAGAACAGTATCGCACAGGGCACTAATACTCTTCCAAAAATTATACCCAACAAGGGGAACAGATGCCCATTCCGGGTTGACCTGCTCCATGAGCATCAACACACGAAGACGCTTCATGCTCCCTCCTCTGCGGCAAGGCTCTGCTCCAAAAGCCGAGGGGCCGTGCCATGTTCCACTGCATTTGCCCAGTCCAGCAACACTTCACGAAACGCCACCGGGCACCGAATCCTTTTCCACGCGGCTTCGGTTGTTTCCGAAAGTACGGCATACGCTGCGGCGTCCTGCAAGGATTCCTGAATGCAGTCTGCACACGAGCTTTCATCTCCTGCGGTAAAGAACCGACATCCTTCACCATCACGAAGAGATTCCACAAAGGTTGGATGATCTGACAAAACAGCCGGAGTCCGGGTTTCAAAAGCTTCATAAATCACACTCGGCAGCCCCTCTGGATATTCATGCCGACTGGGCACAACAACAAGCTGTGCCTCGTGCATTTTCTGGAGCACGGTACTGTTTGCCGTCTGCCCCAAAAAATCCACAGAGTCCGCACAGCCCAGCTCCTGAGCCAGATCCATAAACTGCTTTTCATCAGGACCAACACCACACAAAACAGCCCGCACAGGGATGCCGCGTTCATGAAGCAGCACCACGGCGTGCAAAAGTTCTGGGACCCCTTTCTCAGTCAGCATCATTCCAGCATAAAACACAACCGGGTGCTGATGCGTGAGTTCCTTTGGCGGAGAATCCTCTGGCAAATGGGATGCAGGCCAGTCCCACGGAACAATTTTCTCTGGAGTAATGCCCGCAGCTTTCATGGAACAACACGCCGGACGATTATGATTGGAGCACAAGACAATACGCTCATCGTTGAGAAGCGAAACCACGGACTTGTTTCGCAGCCAATTCTTTAGCCCCCCATGCGGGAAATAGTCCGCAAGAAGAGGCAAAACAGGCACACCGTGTTCCACAAGCTTTCGACCAAGACGAGTCAGCACCCAGCCCGGAGCACGCAGAATAGCATGCGTAGGCTCAAAGCTTTTCGCCACATCAAAAAGGCGCTCAGCCGCAATCTCAGCGTCCTTGTGATACTGGCGTCCGTGCGTCTGCGGCTCGTAGTGCCCAGCATAAACAGTGTAGCTCCCGTGCAGGACTTCATACGGTCCCGCATCCAGACAGATGACGCAGCACTCACCATCCTGCACCAATTCATCCACAGCATCGAGGCTGTAAAACTGGGCACGATAGTTTTCTTCACGACCTTCATCGCGAGCCTTGAGGGCTTCTGCATAATCGCCATACTGAACAAGCAGAATCCGGCGTTTTTTCATCGGTCTTCCTCCCAGCTCAAAACAGTCAGGCTATGGGGGGGGAGCGTTATACCAGATCGAACATCCAGTCCGCTCAACTCTTCTTCCTCTATATGCACCTCTGGCCTGTGCTCTGGCTCATTCGAGTCTTCCAGCTTTGGCGCAGCCAAAACAGCCCAGCGTACAAAACGCGGATTGCCTTCCAGATTCAGTTCTGGCCGCAAACTTTCGCGAGGATGCAAATTCACAAGCACAAGTCCTCGGTTCTTCCCATCTTTTGTGGCATAGGCCCGAAGCGCAGGAAATGAGAAGCGACGCAACTCCCGATTCTCTTTTTCTTCTGGCTTGGGCTGCACAAAGTCAGCCAGCCGCAGCATGGGACTCCCCGAGACCTCGCACGCAAGAAGCTTGCCCTGCAAAACCCAGTTCACCATTTCTGCGGCAAGAAACGTTGGACGATAGCGTTCTGCCCCTTCTTTCATGTTCAGGGCACAGCCCCAAAGGCGCAGACGTCGCTGATTGCTTCCCGGATATTCAAACTGTGCAAGCTGGAACATGTTCTGAACCAGCACGCCCCGTTCCATGAGCGAGAGCATCCAGTCCACAAGGTTCACCCCAGCACCAACACCGGTAACCAAATCATTGCACGCCTGTTCCGGGGCATCTCCACCCGTTGGGTGATGGTTCACTTCATACACCGCAAGAGCAGGTCCCCTGCGCTCCTGAAGCGCATCAAGGACATGCCCAAGCTCCCCCTCTGCCAAAGCAAAACGGGGGACAGCAAGCGCAGTCATATACACGGCTTCTGCTCCCTGCGAGGCGATATGCTGACTCAGGTCATGAAGAATATAGGGAGCAATCGCGAGATGCGACGCATGAGGAATGTCTTGTGCAAGGCGCAAAGAGAGGTGGGCGTTCACAGCCTGAGAACCAGCAACACAATGAATTTTCGAATTGGAGTAAGGAGACAGTGCCGCAGCAGAAAACAGACTCTCCCAGTATTCGGCACGCAGATTAAAGCCCGCATGACGATACGGGTGCATGTCGTTCCATGCTTCGTTGCCAACTTCGAGGTAAATGTGCTCAAAAGCAGACGTCCACGGTTCCGGATGTCCGCGCGCAGCCCGAAGCGCGCCCATGCGTGTCGTTTCTGGACCAGCGAGGTACTCAATAAGTCCCTGCATTTCCTGAATGGTAAAGGTGCCGGGCAGGCAGTACCACGGTGAGGTGCCCACGCTTTCGCAGAGCGTCAAAAACTCATGCAGTCCATAGCTGTGGAACCGGGCAACACCTGTACTTTTGGGATGGACAGGCCAGAGCTGACCTGACGGAGCATCAGAGCGCGAAGAGCTGTAGGCCAGCCGGTATTCGCGCGGGCGCAGAATGTTTTCCAGACTACTCCCCCCAAGCTGGAGATAGCGCAAAACCCCGGGCTGAAAACGGCGAAGGGTCCGCAACACATCATCCCGAAACGCAGTGGGATTCTCATCTCCCAGACGCTTACAACTCACTTCATCCAGCACAAGCACGCCGTCGTGCATGCTCATTCCAAGTCCCATAAGCCGCCATGAAAATTCTTTCAGCGAAAATTCCAGCGTATATTTCTTCCACGTGGGCCAAAGCTTCACAGTCTGAAAGCTCGCGCCATGCCTGCCCCGATGCGCAAAATTCCCAAGGTAGACGACCAGCTCACCACTGCCCTTGGCCCAAAAAGAGACACGCCAGTCGCCCGTTGCTTCGGCCCACCGAGAATCTAAAAGAGGTGCAAGGATTCCCGCGCAACAGCCTTTTTTCCGAGCATCAAGAAGCACACTCTGCTGCCCCTTGCTCCCCGGTCGAGGATCTGAAACGCTTTGGACCTGCCCACCATTTTCACCAAAAACCCACCAGCTTCCGCCATGCTGTCCGACATAGCCCAAATCAAGCTGACGAGATTCAAGGAGCAGTGCATCATTGAGGCGAGGCGAAGCAAGGGGGCGATCAAAGCGATACACGGGAAGCGGTCCATTCTTCTCAGCACCAGGAACCAGCTCCCGATCGATGCGCATGATGCGCCGAGGAATTCCCTGAGCAGGCCCGGTCAAAAAGGTTGCCGTTGCCCCCTCAAGAATACCGCCCCATTCTCCAGTCTGGAACCAGTCGGCATACCAGTCCGCGCCCCCTCGTGGTCCCCACGTGATTTGGCGATACAGAACCCCTTCAAAGCCGCCATGTGGAATGCGTTCCTTGGTCAGAACAGCACCAGAATACCAAAAATCATCACCAAGATTGATGCCCAGTCTCTGGACGTTTTCCACAAGAACTGTCTCTGTCAGTTTCACACGAGGAGCCTGCTCTGGCTCATCCGAGCAGGACAAGAGAGCGAGGCTCAAAACACCATAAAAAAAGACTGTAAGACAGCTCCGTATACGCATAGCTACACCACTTTGCATCCCGCCATGTGCCTGTGCAAAAACCGCTCACGGAAATGCTTTTGCAGTCGAGAGCAAATTTTTCCCATCAGCCCCTGCGGATTGACCATTGGACCCTTTGGCGCCATCCAGCCCGACACATCACTGCGGGCCTTGGCCAAAGAACGCACAAGACGCGGCCAGTTTTTGGGCCACATTGCGTCGTGATAATGCAGGCACACGACATCAGACAGCAGCGGAGACTCCCACGCATCCGGCTCTGAGGACCCCACTGCAAAATTATACATATGAGGAAGCTCCCGCATCCTCATACCCAGTCGATAGGCCGTTAGCCCAAGCATAACCTGATCGGTAAAAAAGATGCCTGCATGCTGTGAGGCAAGTCGCGCATCCAAAAGCGTTCGGCAGTCTTCCAGATAGCGTTCGGCAAATCCCGTGGACGTCCGGAAACTAAAGACTCCGCTGTTGTAATAGAGCCGAATTTTTTCCTGCTCTGCCCATGTCGTCACAAAAGGAAGCGCCTCTATGTCTATTCCCATCAGAGCGCACAGCTCCTGCCAGTAGGCATCGTTTTCGTCATCAGGCCCAGAACTTCCCAAATTCTTGTCTGGAGCACATGCGGCAAGGTCTTCTGTCTCAGACAACTCCAGCAAAGAGGGTTCATGCAAAACCAGCACGTCGCTATCAAGCCATGTCAGGACCTCTGCCCCACTCAGCTCCTGCGCTCGCAAAATGGCATGCGGCTTGTTCATGAAATTATTCCACGCATATTCCTCATCCGCCCGAAAGCGCTCATACTGCACATCGAGCTGCTCAAACGCGGCCAGAGTCTTTTTCCCAAGAGGCGGACCAAGCCGGGGCGTCACGGCGATAAAGGGATTTCGTGCAAAGCGTCCCCCAAACCGGCGTAGACTTCCGGCCAAACGCACGCAGCCAATTTCTAGCGGACCAGCTTCGACACAGCAGACAAAGACAGGTTCAGACTGAGACATAGATGCTCCTTCTCGTATCGCGCACTAGATGCGTCGGGAATGATGAACCAGTTTCGCAAGCAGCGGCACACGCGCCACAAATTTTTCCAAACTGCTTGGTATGCGCTTTGCGCCCCAGTTGAGTACGGCAGCCAGTGCCGGGACTTCCAGCATGCGGAACAGCTCAGCAGAAAAACGCGCATTCTTGTAAAGGCTCCCGTCACCCTGCCCCACGAGCACAGCAATATCCGTATGCCGAGCCATAAACTCGGTCAGGTCACTCATGAGCACAGGACCAGAGTCAATAACGATGAAATCATAGCTTTTTTTCAGAGATTCCAGCACAGAAACAAAACGGTTGGCTTCAAGATCCAGCCAATGGCTTTCGTCCACAAACAGAATCCAGATTTTCCGTTCTTCATCGCGCATGATTGCGTCCAAAAACGCCACATCATGTTCGCCACTCTCTTCAATAGGCACGCCCGCCTTGCGATCATGCCCCATGATTTCGGACAAGCCATGACTCACCGAGTTAATCTCGGCCAAAAGCACTCGCGGCGAGTGCATGGTCAGAGCATGGGCCGTGTTCAGGGCAAGGGTTGTCGAGCCGCACTCCCGTCCTGCACCAGAAAAAAGAACAATCTTGGCACCATTTGCGGCGTGCTCGTCATTGAGCTTATCCGCAAGGCTGCGAATAGCTTTGGCGCTCACGTCTGTTGGGCTTTCAAGAGAGACTCGCGCAAAGTCACCATCATATTTAGAAATAGGCCACGAGACCTGCCCATCCACTGCATGCCCCATGTCTTTGGGGCTCCGGATTCGCCCATCCACAAGATCACCAGCAAGGAACACACAGCCCACACTGCCAAAAGACAGGGCAAAGCACATAATAAGCAGCTTTTTGAAGCTGTTTCCAGCCGGGGCAATGGGCGGACTCGCAAAGGTTTGAATAACAACGCGGCTGACTCCGCTTCCTGCTTCTGCAGCAAGGTCACCCAAACGTTCATCAAAACGAAACAGCTGCTCGCGGGCGTGTTCCACCCGGGCGGCAATCCGTTGCGCTTTGAGAATACCCTGCGAAGTCTCTGCAACTTCCTTCTCTGCAATGTTCAGCTTTTCTCGCAAATTTTCTTCTGTACGCAGCGCCGCTTCAAACTGATGACGGGCCTCAATGACTCTCCGGTCCAGCTCGTAATCCCGCTTATCCCCAACAATACGTAACGCGCGGGCAGAAATTCGTTCTTTCAGCTGCGTTTCATAATTCTTCATGGACCCCATGCGGGCCTCAATGTAGCGCCGGTCCGGGTTGCTCGACGTCGTTCCATCAATGGTAGCCCGCATTTCCTGCATGGTCTTGTATGTCCAGTAGCTGATGCTCCACAAGGACTCGTCACCAGCAACCATTTCATCGGCAAGAGACTGAATGGGAAGCTTTCGAATCTGCTCAGCCTGCCCCTTGATGCTCTTGTAGGCATTCTCCTTGTTCAGCAAATCAGCATAAGCCTGAACCCACGCTTTTTGCATCTCGTTCTGCAGCTTGCTGGACAGGTTAAACTGTTCAGTAAACGTACTCGTGCGGACCTTGCTTCCTATGCGTTCCAGTTCGTTGGACAACTCTTCGACGTTCGCAGCAAGCTTCTCCCGTTCTTTGCGAAAACCAACAATACGGGAAGAATCAATTCCCGCTTCTTCCTGCTGCACGCGTTCAGCAAAAACAAGCATGACGGTGTTGACCAACTCCGCCAGTCCTTCGGGAACATTACCACTCGCTCCAAGGGTCAAAAACGTCGTTCCATACACCACCCCTGCGTTCAGTTTTCTGGGCAAAAGCTGAGCTGCAAGTTTGGAATCCTTCACGCCGGGAAGAATATTTTCCTGAAAATTCTCAGGCAAACGCTCCCATGCCTGCTGAAGCGTCTGCTCCGCCATCAGCACCCGAAGCTGAGTCTGGGCATAGTCGCGGAAATAGCTGGAAATTTGGCGCTGTCCAAAATTCGTAATGATTGGAGGAATTTCACGGGTCAAGCGCAAAGAGCCACTCACTTCATAGAATGGCTTGCTCATAATAAACGCCAGCGGTGCAAGCAGCATGAACAGACCGAGACCCAGCACAACAATAACCTTCATGTACCGGGAAATTGCCCCCGGAACATCAAAGGGTTTGCCTTTGCTTCCCATCACTCTGGGAGGACCTAAAGAGGGTGTCTCTGACATGTTAACCTCTCAGCTTTGCCCACAGTCGAGAAAACGCGTTCCGCACCATCCCCATCTCCTCCTGCGTCACAAAAAGTGCCCAAAGGAGAAATGCGGTAACGGTCAAATATCCCAGCCCCAGCCCGCCAAGGACAAACAACGTTGTCCACCGGGAGAACTGCGGAAGCTGGGAAAGCACAAGCCAGACAAGCCCACCACTCAAGATGGGAGCAAAGCCCGGAAGCACGGTGCGGACAAAGTACTCTCGCCATGCAATCCGCAGGGCCTGATTTGTGCGAACAATAAAATAGCAACTTGGCGGGATGGTGCTCAGTGCCACGCCAAGAACTGCACCATAAAGGCCATAGCTCCATGCCAGCCCCGGAATCCACAAAAGTGCGAGGACAAGCTGCATGAGCGTGTATTCAAGCTCACGCCCGGTGCGATTCACACCCTTGAACACCGCAGTGCCCGCTCCTGTCGCCAGATGCACGAGACTCACAATACAAATAACACGCATTATGTGTTCTGCGCCATCATATCCTGTTCCGAGCCACGTATAGAGCAGTTCATTTGCTGCTGCCGCCAAAAATGCATAGAGCGTAAAATTCACCAGATTGATGTGCCGACAGCCTGTGAGGTACAGCTCAACAAGCTTGGGAGACTCCAGATATTCACCGCCGCTTATGAAACGGCGAAGCCATGCAAAAATCTGAATTCCCGGAAGAAAAAGCAGCAACACACTTAGGCACATGGCCCAAAACGACGGTTCGCTCCAGCCATAGCCGCGCTGCTGCCAGTCATAAAATGCCAGCGGAGCAATCAAAAAACAGGACCCAACAAGAGCAAGCAGGCACAGCGCCATATACTTCCGAAATTTTTGCTGCACAGTGGGAGCAGGACTCTCAAGCCAGTCCCCACCAAGGCTTGACGCAGCAGGCAAAAACGGAACAAACGCAGCGCCCGTGATACTCCGCCCCGTGAACGGAAGTTTTCTGGCAACTTCAAAAAGGCCAGTGGCAGAAAGGCCAAGCATGGCCGTCGTAACGATACGGTCAAAGGTTCCAAGAAAAATCCCAAGCACACCAAGGAACTGTACTTTCCCACCAAACACAAACAGCGCGTGCAGGGCTTCCCGGCGCACATAGCGAGGCCCAACCCTCAGGCCCGGAACTTTGCGGAAGGCAAAGAGCATATTGACCAGGACTTCAAAAACCGTCTTGAGAGCGTATGCGTAGAGCACACCCCGAATGCCGTAGCCAAGAGGCAAAAAGACAAAAACAAGGGCCAGTTCCAAAAGAGTCGCCGCAAGCCAGACGGACCGGGAGAGCACGATTTCCTGCATGCCTTCCAAAACGCCCCGAAAGGCCGAAAAAGTCAGATCCAGCAAAAATGCCGCAGCCGTTCCCAAAATCATGAACCCCGCCAGCTCACGCAGGTCGGGATCAATATCAAAAAGGGTCATAAACAGCGGCACACACCCAAGAAGCGCAGCAAAAAGCACAAGGCTCACACCCGTCATCACCACAAGCCCGGTGCTCACCAAGACACTGGCGGATTCAAGATTTCCTTCTGCATTATACTGCGCAACGTATTTGACGTAGGCATTCTGAATGCCAAAAGCAGTCAGTCCGGCGTAGGAAAGGACAATAAAGCACACAGACCACAGACCAAAATCTGCCAGTGAAACATAGGCCAGAATAAAGGGAGTCAGAGCAAGGCGACTTGCCAAAAAGACAACGTTCGCGCCCATCCCCATAATTGACCCTGCAGCGACCCTGCGGCCCAGCGTCTTGGTCTTGCCTGTCCCCATCAGACCTCCCGTTTCAGCTAGTCGTCATCATCATCTGTCTTGAGATCCTGCTGGTCACAATCCAGACATCCCCACCAGTCCTCACGCAGATGTGGCATGACGCCAAAGCGTTCCAAAACATTGGTGCCAAGATCCAAAACGTCCATCATTGGGATAATTGAGCGCATCACGTAGTTGAAGTCCGTCATTGCAGACGAGCCTATGTAGATAACGTCGTTGTCTTCCACGATGTAATTTCTGGAAAAGTCTCCCTTCTCCACAACATCCCGCAAACTGATGCGCCGAATGAGCGGCTTTCCACCCTTGTTGCGCACCAGATAACAGCGGCTCATGTCTGCCCCCTGCGCGGGTCCACCAGAATGCATAATCGCATCCAGCACCGTAATACGACTCTTGAGGCGTATCGCTCCGGGAGAACGGACATAGCCCATCACGTAGGCCACCTTGTCTTCGCTTTCAGGAATATAAATAACGTCGTTGTTCATGATTTTGGCATTAAGCGCCATGTTTCCCTCAAGCAGATCACCAAGATCAACCCACACAATGCGGTCCCGTCCCCGAATAATGGCGCACTTGGACAAAAAGGCTTCCTTGCGCAACAGCGGCAGACCACCGCATAATGCCAAGGCTTCCAAAAGCGTCCCCTCGCCTTCAAAAGTAATCAGGCCCGGATTGGTCACACGCCCCAGTACAAAGGCTTTGTTGTTCGCATAGCGGGACACGGAGAGCCGGACTTCCGGTCGCTCATAAAATTTGCTCAGCCGCTTGCTGATCTCACGGGTGACGTCCTGAATGCTCCGTCCCTTGACCTGCACCATGCCAATGCGCATCACGCTAATGGTCCCGTCCGGGGCCACCCGAATATTACGATCAGAGAGTTCGGGCCGCTGCCAGACTTTGAGTTCCAGAGAGTCCCCTGGTCCCATCAGGTAGGTATTGGGCACTTCCTGCGAAAACGCGGCAATGGCCTCTTCTGTTGCGAATCGGGATTTAATTGCACCTTCGTCAGTCTTAAACTCTCCGACGCTATGCTCATCTGGAACAATTTCAGGCCGAATAGGATTACAGGCACTCAAGGTCACAAGCAGAGCCAAAACCACAAACAGCCCCAAACGCTGCCCGGCTGTGGCCAGCTTTTTCACAGCGTTCTGAAGAGGCTGCCCCGTCAGGATTCCCCACATATAGCGAAACATTCCAAAAATTTGGGGCACAACAACCATTGTGCAGTGCCATGCATATGTTCGCGCCTTGGGCCGCGTAATCTGCTTTTGCGCCATGAACTTCCTGATGGAAAAAATCCGGGGGTACAAAAGGACAAAACCTGCAACGGCAGTGCCCCAAAGCCACGGAGCAGAAAAAAGCCCCAAAAGAAAACACAGCACTGCGCACAGTGCCGCCCCACCACGAGCAAGGATTCGCCCGCATTCATATTTCCAGAAGCTCTCCTGCGAACGAAAATGGCGATGTGTCACAGCGGCATAGCCATAGCCCGTACGAAAAGCCCGGCGCGCCCACTGCGAAAGCTTCGTCATCCCAATATCGTGCATCGTCATGGGCACATCCACATGCTCAATGCTCCAGCCTCGTTCGCCAATGCGAAGCGAGCAGTCCGGGTCCTCGCCAGCAACCAAAATTTCGTCGTAGCCGCCAACTTTGGCCAAAGCCTCACGGCGCACCAGAACATCTCCACCAAATGCAGCAACCTTCCCTGCGGGTGGATTCCACTCCAAATCCGCAATCCAGTTGTACACAGAGGCAGACGGATTCTGTTCTCGACGATTCCCGAAAACAGCCGCGCAACTGTGCTCTGCCTGAAGCAGGCTCATGCCTGTAGCAAGCCACTCCGGGTCCAAAAGCGTATCGGAATCCAAAAACTGAACATAGGGTGCCTTACCAGCCTGCCACCCTACATTGCGCCCGCGCCCGGGGGTCGGCGCTATGCCATGCTCCAGATGCAGTAGCTCAGCCCCGCACTCCAGCGCGATGTCACAGCTCTCATCCACAGAACCACCATCAACATAAAAAAGCCGAAGGGCATCCTGAGGCCAGTGTGAATGCTGGACACTTTCCAGGCAGTCCCTGAGGGTTGCCGCAGCATTCACCCCAATGACGACCACATCTATATTTGCATGCTCTGTCATAACGTCTTCTTTGGGATATTCCGTGCAGGGATTCCAACGGCAATATGCCGCTCCGGCACGTCATGAATAACAACAGCATTTGCCCCAACATCCACGTCATCCCCAAGGGTAATCGGACCCAAGACCTTGGCCCCGGCCCCAATGCTGACCCGGTGCCCAATCCGGGGCGCTGCTGGCTCACGTTCATGCCGCAGACCAACCGTCACGCCATTTCGCACCACGCAGTCATCTCCAAAACGGGCATAGCCACTGATGATAATGTCTCCAAAATGATCGATACGAAAACGGTCCCCAAGCTCGGCCTCACAAGGCAGCTCAACACCAGTCAGAATCTGCACCAGCTTGTAGGCAATCTTGTAGAGGAGCGAAAAAAACTTGCGAACCAGTGAAAAGCGAATCCCATAGCGCCAGCGTCCAAAGCGATAGACGCACATCACCCAAAAGCCCTGCCGAAACAGGTCACGTTCATGCGTTACAAAATCGCTACGGATGTGTTCGAACATGAATGCCCCCTACCACGGGCGCGGAGGAGAAACGCTCCCCCACCGGGTTTCGGCTAAAGAGTGCTGAACGTCCTGCACAATCCCCCACGATTCTGAACGCTTACTGGCGTGCTCCTCACCGGGACGGCAGTGCAAAAGGTATCGCAAAAGGTGCCAGCCAGCCTCAACACTGGCATTGCTTATGACCGAGAACAGTCCATAATTTTTGCGGAAAAAAAGCCATTCGCTCCGCATTCGAAATGAACGGAGCTGCGAACCGGCAGAATCAAACTTTTGATCTTTTCGAGTTCGGCTTGCGCCCCCACCTATGTGAACGACATCCGCCCCCGGCACAAACCACACGCGCCACATGGCCCGGCTTGCCCGCAGGCACAGGTCCTGCTCCTCGTAATACATGAAATACCGTTCATCAAAGAATCCCAGTTCTTCCAGTGTTGTCCGACGAATCACGATAAAGGTTCCCGGCACCCAGTCCACCTGCATGGGGTGCTGATGATCAAACCAGCGATAGTCCCCAGCTCCAAAAAACTTTGAGCTGGCATAACGGGTCGACAGTCCAGACTGATCAAAAAACTTAAACAGCGCGGAGGAAAAACGCCGGGCAGATGGCTCAAGCGCTCCCTGCGCATTAAAAACCCGTCCACCGCACATGCCGACCCGGTCGTGCTCAGGCTCCTGCATAAAGGCCACAGCCTTGGTCAGGGTTTCTCCCTTAAACTCGGCATCAGGGTTTAATAGCGCAATGAATTCACCATGCGACTGGGCATAGGCAAGGTTCACCGCAGCGGCAAACCCAAGATTCGCTCCGGTATCAATGACTGTCGCCTGCGGGAATTCATCCCGAACCATCTGTGCCGAGCCATCGTGCGAATCATTATCTGCAACAATGACCTCCGGCGGATCGCTTTTGCAGGCCTCATAGAGTGAAGCCAGACAGTCCCGAAGCATATTCTGCGTATTAAAGCTGACAATCAGCACGGAAACATTCATGCGCAACTCCCTGTGCTTACACGGCTCCATCCACCTCTGGATAAATATCAAACACCCGATCAAGGCGAGTCAGTTCCAGCAAGGCCTGCACTTCTGGTCCCGGAGCTGCGAGGCGCATGTCACCGCCATTCTGGGCAATACCCCGAAGTGATGCGACCAGTGCACCAAGACCAGAACTGTCCAAAAAGGTCAGCGCGGACAGATCAACGACAAAACGCTGCTGTCCTTCTTTTTCGCCCAGCTGAACGGCCTGCTTGAACTCCGAAACAACACTGGCATCAAAGCGCCCTGCAAGCTGAAGAATTCGAACTTCACCGCGATCCTGAACCGATATTTCCATAGCTCCTCCAAGATTTTGCTCAATGCGTCAGGCCGGGAAATGCATTGCTACAAAAGTCCCTGCTCCTTCCCGGCTTCGTACATGCAGCTCACCGCCATGCTCGCGCAGAATCCGACGGGCCGATGTCAGCCCCATACCAACGCCCTGCGCCTTGGTGGTAAAAAAGGGATCATAAATATAGGGCAAATCAGACGAGGCAATTCCTGTTCCCTGATCGGAAAAAAGAATCACATGCTGCTTTTTTTTCTCATGGAACTGATAGCGAACCCGAACGCGAACATCGTCATCTTTGGCAAAGTCCACACAGTTCATCCCAACAAACAAAAGCGCTTCCTGAACAAGAACAGGGTCCACGTGCAAAAGGCACTGTGGAAAACTTCCGTTGTTCACATAGAGGCGTTTCCCCTGTTCCGCGGCGTAGCGTTCCACACTGGAAATCATGCTCCCCAGCAGGGATTCCAACTCGACATTCAGAGGAGATGGACTTGGAAGCGCTGCAAAACTGGCAACAGCCTTGACTAGCTCCTCAAGGCGCATGGAACCATCCAGTATGCCTTCTGCACGAGGCCGCAGACTCGGTGCAAGATCGGCATTACGCAAAAGCAGGTTAGCGTAGCCGCCAATCGTCAAGACCGGGTTTCGAATCTGATGCGCAAGGCACATCGCAAGCTTTTGAACGCCTTCTTCACGCTCTCGGACCAAAAAAGCCCGCTCAGCAAGCAAGCGTTTCTCCCGGTCAGCAAGCTTTCGAATTTCCGTCACGTCATCAATGAGGACAAGCATCCCAGCCCGCTCTCCCTGCCGCTCCAAATACGAAGAAACCAGCATCAATGTCAGAGTCTCGCCACTGTCACGAAAATATGGAACTTCACGCTTTATTCCATTGGCTCGGCGGGCAATCGTATCAAGAATAACCTGATTAAATTCAGGATTCTTTTCATCGGTCAAAAAAAGCTCACCCCAGCCTTTTCCCGCAACCTGTCCGGCATCCATTAAAAAAATACGCTCAAAGGCCTCATTCACCGTAACGATTCCCCCGTCTTCTCCCATGACAGCGAGACCTACAGGCATATGCATAAAAATTGTCTTCAAAAACAGTTCATCAAGCAGCATGGATACCACCTTTCCCGTTGCACAAGCACAAAGACGAGGAGAAAACTCCTCTATAGAACAGTAGCATTTCCCATAAATTGGAGCAACATGCTCCCGCATCTCAGGCAAAAACATAGCATTTTTCTTCGTGCCATAGGCCAATAGACAGCTTTCTCCCTGAATTTGTATCCTTTTTCTTTTTCTTATCCCCAACAAAGGACAAAGCACTACGACTGACTTTTTCTCACAAAAAAAGCGCACTTTTTTAAAAAAAATTATGCGCTCATGCAGACCTCTTTTTTTCCAATGCCGCTGCTTTGCCTCAAATGTTTTTTTCAAATCGCAAATCCCTGTTCCAGAACATTTTTATTATGAGCAATCCCCCTGTTTTTCAGCCCACCTTGACCGAATTCTTTCACCGCAATAGAGTTGTTGCCTTCAACACCCGAGTTAAGCAAAAGGAGCTGTCATGCCTCGGTACTACGTCAATAATGAGACCACCTATTCTGGGGACCATATCGTTCATGTCGAAGGCTGCGAGCACATGCCTCCCAAAGGGAAGTGCACCTGTCTCGGCGATTACTCCAACTGCTTCGACGCCGTACGCGAAGCAGGAAAGCTTTTCCCGCGCCCTAATGGGTGTCCGCACTGTGCGCGACTCTCTCATGTTGACGCTGACTGACAGCACCATGTTAAAAAAGGCCCCGGTTCGAAACTCGAACGGGGGCCTTCTTTTTTTTGTATATATTCCGAAAAACTATTGTGCCTTCATCAGCTCACGGAGGCTCTGCTTCAATTCCTTGTTCGCCTTAAACAGCTCCACAGATCGCTTCTGTTCCTGCTCCAGCGCGGCAAGCGCAGATGTCAGGTCAACCCGGGGATTCAGCTCCAGAGTACAATACTGCTGAAAACTTCTGCATCTGTTGCCAAAATTGGCCTGCAAAACCTTTTCACAATTCCAACACTCTTCGATCTCTTTCCGGTCATAGCTTAAATTCAAAGCAGACATGAAGGCCTTGAAAATCTCCTCATACCGTAAAGGAGTTCCCTTTTGAGGCACTCCAACAAGATGCTGCCGAATCAGAGAAATCGAGAGTCCACGCAGGACCATATAGGACAGGGGGAAAAGTTCTTCCTGAGAAATCCACTCCTGATCGATGGCCGTGGCCTTCCCATCAACGAGTATCGCATTGCATGGAATGAGATCGTAGAACTTTCCGGGAATATACGCCTTTCCATCCCGCTCCACGCTATGCTCCTTCAGCAACTCAACCCACGGACGCAACGCTTCCACAATATCCTGAATCGTCCAGCCAGACATAGAAATCGCATGGGTCAGGTGAGCCTGCATGGTTTCGCCCCTAAAATACGGCTCATCTTCGAGGACATGTCTAAAGCCTCGCAATGAGCGCAAACGCTTTGCAGGGGGACTCAGGGGCTGACGCCGAACCTGATAGGCGTCATTTTCTTTGACGAACTGCACGACTTTCTGCGTCTCCCGAAGCATGAACTCGCCATAATACTCAGCAAGAACACCGTCAGAAAGGCAGGGCTGAACCTCGTCTGCCCACGCCACAAACAGAAAAGAATTTGCGAGATCCCGTGTCAGTCCGGCTTCATGAAGCCCCGGCCACGCCGCAGGAGCAGAAAACACATACTGCTCAAAGCGAGAATAATCGCGAGCTGCGACATCAGTCAGCAAAGCCTCTGCAGCAAAATTTTCATCATCAATCCCAGCAGGATGGATCATCGCCCGGGGCAGCTTGTAGTCAGGGAGGGGCAAATGCAGCTCGCTCTGCGCAAAACCGCACTCTTTCAGGTAGCGCTCAAGCACTTTTCGGCTAAAGGTAACCGGACCTTTGGGCCTGTATCCGCCCTCAATGCCGTCCATCGCTGTCCCAAGATGATCTTCCCGCGCACCAGCAAAATACTTCAGTCCAAAGCGATTCTCAATCGCCAAAAGCAAGCATCCGCCGGGATTCAGCAGACTCCGGGCCATACGAAGCGTTTCAGCAATCGGGTCCTCACTCTCGCTGAACATTCTGGCATACTCCAGAACGCCAATCAGCGTCACAACGTCAAACTTTTGGGACTGTATCGGTGCCTCAAGAATTTTGTCGCAAAGCACCGTCACGTTTTCCAGTCCCTCACAACGTGCAGCAGCAATGCTAGCCCGCCGGAAACTCCCCTCTAACGCCAAAACATCTGCACCAGCTTCGCCCAAAAACCGCGTTATGGCTCCACAACCACAACCAAGCTCCAGCACTCGTTTCCCCTGCAAAAAATCCCCAAAAGGACGCAAGAGATTGCTTCGCTCAGGACTGAGATGATACAAACTCGGCCAATCGTCACAGGTGGCAAAAAGCTCGTCCGAAGAAACTGAGCGGTCTTTTGCAATCAGTACCCGCTTATAAATCGCTTTCTCAACAGCATCTCCGTCCGAATACGCAAACTCATCATGTCCCTGCCGGAGCCAGACACCCTGAGCTGCCTTAAATGTGTAGTTCTCCTCAATCCAGTCCTGAATCATTCTCATATGCCTCTTCCTGAGTTCTTTTCACAGTGGTCCATGCACCACCCATGTTTGCTTTTCTCTCTCCAAAAAGCTCAACGTTTTTTTGGATCAGTGAGGAATCTAGCAAAAGCCATTCCAGCACCTGACACAGGTTGCAAACTCTAGGATTACAGGATCTTAAAAGACACAGATTATCCGCAACAGCTCCCAAATTCATAAAGAGCACATTTTTTTGACACCTACAGACAGCGAGGCTCCCCACCGCTGAGCACAAAAAAAGGGGAGCCAAAAGCTCCCCTTCCATTTTTCCCAAAAGCCACCGTTCAGGCAGCGAGGCGTTTTAGTCAGCGCAATCAAGACGCTCGGCAATATGCTTTGCAGCACGGCGACCAGCGCCCATTGCCAAAATAACCGTTGCAGCACCAGTGACAATATCGCCACCAGCGTAGACGTTCTTGATGCTGGTTTCACCAGACTCTTCATCAACGTCAATGCAGCCCCACTTGTTGAGTTTCAGCTCTGGCTCATTCTCAAGAAGGACGGGGTTAGGACGGGTTCCAACGGCGATAACAGCAAGGTCAGTAGGCAGCTCGTAGGTCTCGCCCTCAATCGCAACAGGACGACGACGGCCAGAATCATCAGGCTCGCCAAGCTCCATGCGCTGGAGCACGACAGTCTGGAGCTTGCCGTTTTCATCTTCCTTAAATTCGAGCGGGGATGCGAGGCATTCCATAATAACGCCTTCTTCCACTGCGTGTTCAACTTCCTCACGGCGAGCGGGCATAGCGTCCTGCGTACGGCGATACACAATACGCACGGAGTCTGCGCCAAGGCGAAGTGCTGTACGGGCAGAATCCATAGCGACGTTACCACCGCCATACACGGTGACATTCTTCCCGCGAATAACAGGGGTGTCATACTCAGGGAAGCGATACGCACGCCCAAGGTTGACGCGAGTCAGATATTCGTTGGCAGAGAACACACCGATTGCGCTTTCGCCCGGAATGTTCAGGAAGCGAGGCAGGCCAGCGCCTACGCCAACAAAAATCGCCTTGTAGCCATCCTCAAAAAGATCAGAGAAATTGACGGTCTTGCCGCCAACGATGTTGGTCTGGAAATCAACGCCAATTTCTTTCAGAGCGGCAATTTCCTTGGCAACAACATCGTCCTTGGGCAGACGGAATTCCGGGATACCATAGACAAGCACACCACCAAGCTCGTGCAGGGCTTCAAAAACCGTGACCTTGCAGCCTCGGGAAGCAAGATATCCAGCAGCAGTCAAAGAAGAGGGACCAGAGCCAATACAGGCAACCTTTTTCTCTTCGTCGATGAGTGCACAGGCGTCTTCACCAGTGACCATGCCACATGCGGAATCATGAATGGCGCGGTCAGCAACAAAACGTTCCAGCCGACCGATAGCAATCGGCTCACCCTTCGCATTCAAAATACAGTTACCTTCGCACTGATTCTCCTGCGGGCAGACACGGCCGCAAATAGCAGGCAGGCTGTTCGTGGTCTTAATGACAGAGTAGGCTTCCTTCGGATTGCCCTCTGCAAGAGCATGGATAAACTGAGGAATCGGGACTTCGACCGGGCAACCCTGAACACACTTCGGCTTTTTGCACTGCAGGCAGCGCTTGGCCTCGTTGATTGCCATTTCTTCGGTATACCCAAGAGCAACTTCGTCAAAATTGGTGCTTCGGACTTTGGGGTCCTGAGTCGGCATTGGGGTACGGGGTGCAATTTTTTTAGCCATTACTTGTTCTCCTCATGCTGGTGGCGGCCACAGGTGCAGTAGTGATCATAGCATTCCTTTTCCATCGGCTTGAACGCACACAGACGCTTGGAAAGCTCAGCAAAGTCGACTGCATGTCCGTCAAACTCAGGGCCATCAACGCAGGTGAATTTAGTCTCGCCGCCAACCGTCACTCGGCAGGCGCCGCACATACCCACGCCATCAACCATGATGGAGTTCAGGCTTACCGTTGTCTTCACCCCAAAAGGCTTTGTGGTATCAGAAACCGCACGCATCATCGGCACCGGCCCAACAGCAACAACCTCAGCAACGGCCTTGTCTTCCTCAAGGCGTCGCTTGAGCGGCTCAGTCACGAGGCCCTGCTCACCATAGCTGCCGTCATCAGTACAGATGATCATCTCGTCAGAGATTTTGCGAAGCTCATCTTCAAAAAGCAGCAGGTCTTTGCTTCTGGCACCAATGATGGAAACAACATGGTTACCAATATTATGATGGCCTTTTGCAATGTGATGCATTGCGGCAATGCCCGTACCACCGCCAACACAAATGACGGTGCCGTGCTTTTCCAGATGGGTTGCCTTGCCAAGAGGACCACAGACATCAGGAATCATGTCGCCCTCGCCCAGCTCTTCCAGCTGAGACGTGGATTTACCCAGCACGAGGTAAACAATAGTAATGGTGCCTTTCTCTGGATCAGTATCTGCAATGGTCAGGGGAATACGCTCTCCATGCTCACAGACACGAAGGATCACAAAGTTTCCCGGTTGTGCCTTCTTGGCGATAAGCGGAGCACTAATCTCCAGTTTGCTTGTTTTTCCCGGAATCAGTTGCTCTTTTTTGACGATCTCGAACATGTCTTTTCCTCAGCATTGAAAATTCAAGGTCTTGTAAAAACTGCAGACTTTGGGGAAAACCTCTCTTTCCCCAAGCTACAAACACTTTCCGATGCACCCTGTATTCATTCCCTACCACAATACTCAAAATAAAAACCCAGCATTGTAGGCAAGTTTGCTATACTACACTCCTCTTCAAAATCAAGGTCTTCTCCTTTGCTTTCCGCCTTTCAAAGCTACGCCAAGCACATATTCCGTAAAGAAATCCCAAGAAAAGATCGCACATCTCTGAACATTGATCTTTAATTTCGTTTTTTTCATCTCTTTCCCCGTTCTTTCTTTCAAAAAACGCATTCCAACTTTGTGTAAAAATTCCACAATCGTTTTGAGAAAACTCAAATCACGTTTCACAAATATCAAGAAGTCACCGCAAATCCACACCCACCTTGTACTTTGAGGAGTGCCTTTTGAAAAAATATGCTATAGTTGGCGGTGTAAAAATGCTCTCTTCGTCTTCTCCTCACAGGGGGAATACAAAGAAAAGCTTGTGCAGCCAGCACTTTTTTGCTTCAACAGATAATGCTCACTGCATTCTTTTTTTGTCGGTAAGCGTTTTTTGTCGTGGAACTTCTGCTCGCGGCAAAACGATTTTTTTTGAGGACACTCATTTTTGGAAAATCTTCGAAACATATTTTCTGACCACCACTATCAGAAACGAGGATGCTGCAATGCAAAAAACAACTTTGAAAGATGCTGTTTCAAACCTGAAACCAGGACTGGGGACACAGATTGACACTGTGCTTCTCAGCATTCTGGTCAACATCCTGAGTCTGGCAATCCCTATTGTCATTCTGCAGGTTTATGACCGGATTCTGCCAAACAAGGCGTACAATACCGCAACGCTTCTCTTTTTGGGGGCAGCTGCAGCGGTTATTACCGAAGCCTTCCTGCGCTATGCCAGAACTCACGTTCTCTCGCAGTACGCAGAGCGATTTGAATACGCATCTTCACTGCTTGCTTTCAAAAAACTCTTCCGCACCGACATTGCCTCCGCCATGAACATGGGGACCGGTGCCCTGACCCAGCGCCTCAATGACATCAGCAGCATTCGCGATCATTATGCTGGCCAGTCCTATCTCGTTCTCTATGACCTTCCCTTTTCTTTCCTGTTCCTTGCAGCAATCTGGTACATCGGGCGCGAACTTGTTCTTGTACCACTCATCCTCTTTGGTGTCGCCCTGACTCTTGCACTTCTTGCCGGAAAATTTCTGCAGTCAGCATCTCACCAGGTGAGCAGAATGGAAGATCGTCGCATCAATTACATTACTTCCATTCTCAACAGCCTCATCTCACTCAAAAGCCTTGGCGGTGAGCGCCTGAGCTCCCGACGCTTCCGTCACAAGACCAAAAAACTTATCGCCGACCGAACCCGCCTCGACCGAATCAGCCATGCCATTTCTGACGTTGTCGCCATGCTTGGCTACCTGACGACAGTGGCAGTCGTTGTTGTCGGTGCTATTTTTGTTATGCAGGGCAAGCTCTCCACTGGTGGACTGGCAGCCTGCACAATTTTGGCAGGGCGAAGCCTTGGCCCAGTAGTGGCTCTTGTTGTGCTGTGGACCCAGCTCCAGCGCACTGCCGTTGCAGAAACCAGAATTCACGAACTGTGGTCCCTCCCAGAAGATTCCATTTTTAACGCCGACGACAGAGCTGCAGGCCCAAGTTCCGGCGAAGTCCAGCTGAATGGCGTCAAACTTGAACGTGGCGGCAAGCCAATCTCTCTGGATGTGCACCTCGCTCCCGGCGACAAACTGGTCGTAGAAGACAGTGCCGATCAAATCCTGCCTGCACTGGTTGGACTCCTCATTGGCAGCAACACCCCCGCCGAAGGACAAGTTCTTGTTGGCGGCAAGCCTCTCAATGAATTTAGCCGCAGCGCCTACAGAAAAGCTGTGGGATTTATTCCCAGACGGGCCTCCCTGTTCAGAGGCTCCATCATGGAAAATCTGACCCTATTCCAGCCCGCAGAAGAACGCCGGGCACTTGAACTGTCAGAAAAACTTGGTCTCTCGGCCTTTGTGTACAAAATGCCTAGTGGCTTCAAAACCAATGTCGGTGACATGCTTGGTGGTCCCATCGAATCCGGCATTCTCCAGCGCGTTGCCATTGTCCGGGCACTTATTAACAACCCCAAGGTTCTCATTCTGAATGAAGCCGATGAAGGCATCGACCTTGATGGTAAAGAACGCCTGCAAAACCTTCTGCGCGAAATGAGCGGCATTACGGTGCTCCTCTGCCCCGCAGACAGCACCATGCGGCAGGCTTTTGACGAAACCCTTCGCCTGAATGCAGACACCATTCACCGCGTCAAGACCCAGGAGGTTGCATCATGAACTGGGATGTCAGCTCTCTCCAATACCCCTTTTATGAGTCCTCCTGTCAGGCAAACACAGAGTGCCGCACAGAGTTTATGTCTATCTTGCAAAACTCTGAAATCCCGCATTCTGTTTATATGGATGTTCTGTCAGAAATTTTGGCAAACCTGTGCTGGAAAGGCACACCAAAAGAACTTATCAGTACCCTGCCTCTTGGCCGAGCACTGACCTTTGAGGATGTTCGGGATGTTCTGGCCCAGCTTGGCTATGATTCAGAAATCGTTCCGCCCAAAGATCTGGACATGGTTCGCTGGCCGACCCTGCATGTGCCTGTAAATGGCTCTCCTCATGTGCTGTCGCCAACCGATACAATCCCCCGCTCAGGCATTCTGCTTGTTGTTTCGCCACAGGTGGAACCGCTGAGCAAACCGCCGAACACGTCATGGCTTTCATGGACTGTGTCCAGCCTGTGGGGACAAATGTCTGGTGCATTTGTTGCCAGTTTCTTCATCAACGCGGTGGGTCTGGCCCTGCCATTCTTCACAAGATACGTCTATGACCGGGCCATTCCAGCCCGCTCCGTGAACGCTCTTGTCTACCTTGGCATCGGCGTTGGGCTTGCCATTCTCTTTGGTACACTCTTCCGCATTATCCGTTCCCGCCTTTTGACGTATTCCGGCGGGCGTACAGCCTTTTTGTCCAGCGTTGAGTCCATGAAACGCATCCTGTCTCTGCCTCTGGCCGTTTTGACCAGAAGCAGTACGGATTCGCACATTCTTCGACTGCGCGACCTTGAACGGGTTCGTGAATTCGTTTCTGGCGCTTTTGCCACTGCGATTATGGATGCTCCATTTGTTTTGCTCTTCCTTGGCGCCATTGCCTACCTTGGTGGCTGGCTGGTGCTGGTCCCGATCACATTCATTTTCCTGTACGCCATTATCATCCCGTTCCTCACGATTTTTGAAGATCGTGCCATGCGCCGGGCCGCACGGCTGAACGCCGAGCGCACAGCAATTCAGCAGGACTCTGTCGAGCACCTGAAAGACTTTGTTGGTGTTGGTCTGGAAGAATGCTGGTCCATGCATTACGCCCGTATTTCTGTCCGGGCCGCAGCCGCAAACCGCAAGTACTCTCTCGCAGCCTCTACCCTGCGAGTCGTTGCAAAAGCGCTTTCGACCTTGACAGCACTAGCGACTTTAGGGTTTGGTATGATACTGGTCCTCCAAAATCTCCTCACGCCTGGTGGTCTCATTGCATCCATGATGCTTATCTGGCGCACGACCGCCCCAATTCAGGCCTTTGCGACATCCTTTAGCCGCTACTACCAGCTGCGCCACTCTGCCAGACAGATTGACCGCCTGATGAATCTTCAGGGTGAAAACCTTGAATCTTCTCTGGTCTCTCCGCTTCAAGACATTAGTCCATCAGTCACGCTAAACAAAACCGTTTTCCGCTATACCGCAGACCGTGAGCCTGCCCTTGCTGGCGTTTCTTTTGACGTTAACGAAGGTGAAGTTGTGGGCATCACTGGTCCAAACGGTGCAGGCAAAACAACCCTGCTTCTGACCGTTGCGGGACTGCTCCAGCCTCAGGGTGGCAGCGTCCTTATTGGCAACCGGGACATTCGTCAGTTTATGCCAGAAGATTTCCGATCCTGGCTTGGCCTTGTTCCAGAAAACGATCAGCTCTTCACAGGGACTCTCCGCCAGAATCTGCGTGTTGCACGCATTGAGGCAACTGATGATGAGCTTCGTGCAGCCCTCAGTGAAGCTGGTGCTGGCGATCTTGAAGCGTCACTGCCAGATGGTCTGGATACTGAAATGTATACGGAACGTGGCCCACGTGTTGGCTTCTCCATGCAGCAGGCCTTGAGCCTTGCCCGGGCACTGGTCAAACGCCCCAAGATCCTGCTCTTTGATGAACCTACATTCCGCCGCTCCGAACGCTTCTTTGATGCGTTTAAGGCCATTGTTGAAAACACAAATGAAAAGCGGACGATCCTGATCGCTTCACATGACCGCGAAATTTTGGCCATGTGCGACCGGGTTGTTTTAATGGATGAGGGTGCCCCGGTAAGCATCGGAAAGGTAACTCTTCCCGAAACCGTGACCATCAACACATCCAATGCATAAGGATATGTCATGAGTATGAACCCATCGGACAAACATACAAGCATGTTTCTCGAACGCACAGTCACTCACAGGCGCTCTGTTTCTCCCATGCGAATTGTCGTCTGGATTATTGTACTTCTCATCTTTGCGTTCATTATCTGGGCAACACTCGCCCGTGTCCCAGAGGTTGCCCGGACTCGCGGGCAGGTGATTCCACTCGGCAAAGTGCTCAACATCCAAAGTCTCGAAGGCGGGCAGATCGTCTCTTTGCTTGTCTCGGAAGGGCAAACCGTTGAAAAAGGGCAACCCCTTGTGCGCTTTGAGCCGCTCCAGACGGCAACGGATGTAAATCAGCTTGCCTCCCGGACCGCAGCACTTGAGCTGGATGCTGAACGCCTGCGCGCCTTTGTTGAAGGTGGGGAACCGAGCTTTGGTTCATACGAACAGAAATACCCCAAGTTTGTGGACCAGCAACGAAAACTGCTTCGCGCACAGCGAGCTGAGCTGGATGCGGAAATCAGCGTTCTTTCAAATCAGCTCATTCAGAAACAAAAAGCAGTGGAAGCCATCAACAGACAGCTTCCCGTGGTTCGCAAGCAAATTCGGTCTTCGCGTGAAATAGCCCAGACCTATGAAAAGCTGTCAAAACAAAAGATAGCCTCCCGACTGGAGCTTTTGAATGCCCAGCAGCGGGAATCTGAATTCCGTAAGGAAGCAGAAGAACTCGAAGGGATGAAAAAGGTTCTGACCAACGAGCTGACAGAAATTGCAGAAAAGAAAAAGAGCCTGCGCCATAACAGAATTAAGGCAGCAGAAGACGAGAGATCTGAGCTGCTGGCTGAACTTTCTGAAACTTCATCTCGCCTGAGTGAACGCCAAACCTCGCTGGACAAACTCCTTATGGTTTCTCCTGTTGACGGCATTATCAAGGCTCTGCCCTTCTCCTCACCGGGCGCGGTTGTCAAACCCGGCGAAACGCTAGCCGAGATCGTCCCGCTCAACGTGGCACTGGTTGTAGAAGTTCACATTTCACCCCGCGACATTGGTTTCGTTCATGTTGGACAAGAAGCGCGTGTCCGCATTGATACCTTTGACTACTCCCGCTACGGCGCACTTGAGGGCACCCTGACCAAAGTCAGCCCCACAACCTTTACCGGCCCAAAGGGTGAAATCTTCTACAAGGGAGAAGTGACCCCCAAGGCAAGTGTCATTGGAGAAGGAAGCGCAAGAGGAACACTGCTTCCCGGCATGACCGCATCAGCAGATATCGTGACAGGTCACAAGACCGTCTTCCAGTATCTCCTGAAGCCTGTCTTCACCGTAGCCAATCAGGGCTTCCAGGAACGTTAGACAAAGAGGTGCAGTATGGCTGACGAAAAACGCCCCACAACTCCACCAAGCGATAGTGAAGAAACACAACGTCAGGTGGCAGATGCACAATCTCAGGCCCAGGCTGAACAGACTGCAGAACAGGCTGAACAGCTCCGAAGTGAAGAACACCTCACCACACAGGCAACAGGTGGTCTTGAAGAGCAGCCTTTTGGCCGCAAAAAACCTACAGAAACCGCAGAACGCGACAGTGCTGCTGGACTTGGTGAAAACTTTGGTCCGGGGCTTGCTGACGCTGATGGCGGTGCAGGTACTGGCGAGGACGCCGTCGGTGGCGGTGTTCAAAATATTGCAAGCGCCACTCCCGAAGACAATGTGGGCGGAGGCGTTGCTGCTGTTGCCGGTGCTGACCCCGGAGCAGGGCCTGAGGGTTCTGCCGGCAATGCGTTAGGTGATTTTGGAGGCTTTACTCCCGTTGCAAGCCCTGCATTTGTTGGAGGAGGAGACTCAGGCCCTCAAGGTACTGGCGGCCCAGAAACTCCACAAACTCCGGGACAGGACGAGCTTCCCATTGCTCAGGCTCCAACGCTGAATCTTTCGACCGTTCAGGGTGCTGAGGATTCTGCAATTTCCCTGAACATTCTTGCAGCGCTTCAGGACTCGGACGGCGGTGCAGAATCACTGACCGTGACCATTGCTGGCGTCCCTGCGGGAGCTCTTCTTTCTGCCGGAACCGACCTTGGAAACGGCGTTTGGCTGCTGACCGAAAGTGAGCTGGCCGGGCTGACCATCACCCCGCCGCCCAACTCCAATGAAGACTTTGTCCTGAGCATTACCGCGACGGCCACAGAGTCTAATGGCAGCACAAGCAGTGTCACCACGACGCTTCCCATTGACGTTGTTGGCGTAGCCGACACACCGACTCTGGCTACCGTTCCGATTACCGTCCTGGAAGATACGCCTGCAGCGCTGGACATCAGCAGTGCCCTTACAGACACCGATGGTTCGGAGAGTCTGAGCATCACCATTTCAGGTGTCCCTTCTGGCGCCACGCTCTCTGCTGGCACCCAGAACCCGGACGGGACATGGTCGCTCACACCTGCGCAACTGGCAGGACTTGAGCTGAACCCGCCCCTGCACTTTTCTGGCGATGTCACCCTGACCGTTACGGCAACGGCAACAGAAAATGACGGCGACAGTACGTCTATTTCAACGCCGATCACAGCGACATTCACAGCGGTCGCGGATGCCCCCACACTCGCAGTACAAAATGTTTCTGGATTTGAAGACAACCTGATTCCACTCAACCTGAATAGCGACCTCGTCGATCAGGACGGCTCAGAAACGCTTTCCATTGTTATCGAAAACGTTCCTTCCGGGGCCATTCTTTCCGCTGGCACCGATCTTGGTGGTGGCCGCTGGCAAGTTGACCCGGCAGACCTTGCGTCCCTGCAAATTCTGCCACCGTCAAACTTCTCAGGCGACATCCCCCTGACAATTATCGCCACGGCAACGGAAGGCTCCAATAACGACACGGCAAGCACTACCGCGAACTTCAACGTTGCCGTTACTGGCGTAGCCGATTTGCCAAACCTGGCGACTCCTGCAGCTGGTGGCGATGAAGACACACAAATTCCTATCAGCATTAATTCTTCGCTGGTGGACACTGACGGCTCTGAGACTCTGAGTATTGTCATTACAAATGTTCCAGCCGGAGCCACGCTCTCCGCTGGTATCCAAAATCCAGATGGGAGCTGGACCTTAACGCCTACGGACTTAAGCGGGCTTACAATTACTCCCCCTCTACATTTTTCGGGAACTATAGATCTTACTGTCACAGCTATCGCGACAGAGCAGGACGGCGACGTTGCTCAAACAAGTCAACAGACAACCGTCAACGTCTCCGCCGTCGCGGATGGCCCGGCACTCATAGCTCAAGATGTCTCAGGCCTTGAAGACAGCCAGATTCCACTCAACCTGAGTAGCAACCTCGTCGATCAGGACGGCTCAGAAACGCTTTCCATTGTTATCGAAAACGTTCCTTCCGGGGCCATTCTTTCCGCTGGCACCGACCTTGGTGGTGGCCGCTGGCAAGTTGACCCGGCAGACCTTGCGTCCCTGCAAATTCTGCCTCCGTCAAACTTCTCGGGCGACATCCCCCTGACAATTATCGCCACGGCAACGGAAGGCTCCAATAACGACACGGCAAGCACTACCGCGAACTTCAACGTTGCCGTTACTGGCGTAGCCGATTTGCCAAATCTGGCGACTCCTGCAGCTGGTGGCGATGAAGACACACAAATTCCTATCAGCATTAGTTCTTCGCTGGTGGACACTGACGGCTCTGAGACTCTGAGTATTAACATCTCAGGAGTGCCAAGTGGAGCGCTTCTTTCTGCTGGCACTGTACAGGCAGATGGAAGCTATGAGCTGACGCCCGCAGAGCTGGCGGGTCTGACTCTCCTTCCGCCACAAGATTTCAGCGGCACCATCTCGCTGACGGTAGCGGCAACCGCGACAGAACAGGACGGCGACACCGCCACCCGGACCCAGACTCTTGATGTCAATGTCAATGCTGTTGCAGACCTGCCCTTTGTGGACGCTGGCGATGCTAATGCAACAGAAGACATTCCCGTTCCTCTGGCTGACATGTTTGCCCAAACCACAGATATTGACGGCTCAGAAAGCCTGAGCCTACGCATTTTACAAGTCCCTGCGGGTGCGACGTTCAATAACGGTACAGATAATGGAAACGGCACATGGACATTGACTCCAGCAGATTTGCAGGGGCTGACCTTCACCGGACCGCTGCATTTTTCTGGTACCGTCAACATGATACTGGAAGCAACTGCGACGGAACCGAACGGAAGCACCTCAGTTAACACCGACCCCTTCCTCGTAGATATTGCCGCCGATGCTGACGCACCGAATGTCTCGGTACAAAACGTCACAGGCTTTGAAGACAGCCCTATCCCTCTGAGCCTTTCCTCTGCGCTCGTTGATACAGATGGCTCAGAAACTCTGGCAACAGCCATCACTGGTGTGCCCGCAGGAGCAACGCTTTCTGCTGGCACAGACCTTGGTGGTGGGCGCTGGGAAGTCGATCCGGCAGATCTTGGCAGTCTGACAATCACCCCTCCACTGAACTTCTCTGGTGACATCAATCTTGCGCTGGAGTCGACCACCACAGAAATATCCAATAATGACACCGCCTTTAACCGCTCTCCCTTTGTGGTGAGTGTCACAGGCGTTGCCGATACACCAACACTCAATACATTACCAACATCAGGTTCAGAGGATTCACAACTTCCTCTGCCTATTTCCGGTTCACTCTTTGATGTGGACGGATCAGAAACTCTGAGCTTTGTCATTTCAGCTGTCCCGGCAGGGGCAACGCTTTCTGCTGGCACACTGAACCCAGATGGAACCTGGACACTGACTCCAGCAGAACTGTCAGGTCTCACCATCACCCCACCACTGCATTTCTCTGGCAACTTTGACCTCACCGTCACAGCCATTGCCACAGAACGCGATGGTGACGTGGCACAGACCTCTGCTCCGCTGCCTGTTACGGTCACAGGTGTGCCTGACCCGCCTGATGTTGGTGCAGATGAAATCACACTGGGCTTTGAGGACACCTTTATTGACGTGCCCGTGAGTGCCCAGCTGACAGACACTGACGGATCTGAAACACTGGCAACCTTCATCACTGGTGTTCCCACGGGTGCGGTTCTGTCCGCCGGAACAGACCTTGGTGGTGGGCGCTGGCAGGTCGATCCAACAGATTTGCCAACGCTCCAGATTCAGGCTCCGCAGGACTTCTCTGGAACTATCAACCTCCAGCTTGAAGCCACCTCAACGGAAATTGCGACAGGTATTTCGGCAACCTCGACCCAGAATATTGAAGTACAGGTCATTCCTGTTGCCGATCCGCCAACACTGCAAACAACCGATGCCACAGGCACTGAAGACATGACCGTGCCACTGAGCATCAGCAGTGCGCTTACTGATATCGACGGTTCAGAAACCCTGAGCCTTGTTATCTCTAATGTGCCTTCTGGCTTTACGCTCAATAACGGAACAGATCAGGGGGGTGGCGTCTGGTCACTTGCCCCCGGTGATCTTGCTGGCCTGACAATTACTCCGCCTCTGGACTTCAAGGGCAGCTTTACGCTGAATGTTGCCGCGACTTCGACAGAACCCAATGGCGATACAGCGACAACTCCGGGCACCCTCAACGTCACCATTCAGGGTGATGCGGACACGCCAAACATCTCAACGCCTCCGGCTTCTGGGCTGGAAGACAACGCTATTCCGCTGAGCATTACGGCGAGTCCTTCCGATACCTCAGGAAGTGAATCCGTCACAGGCTACACCATCTCCAATGTCCCCGCCGGAGCAACACTCTCCGCAGGAACAGATCAGGGTGGTGGCGTCTGGACTTTGACGCCTGCGGAAATCTCTGGATTGACCATTACCCCACCGCTCAACAGTAATGTGGACTTCAATCTAAGTGTCGAAGTCACGGTTACAGAAGTAGGCGGTGATACCTCAACGGCGACAAGTACCCTGCCGGTTGCAGTAACAGGCGTTGCAGATACGCCAAACCTCGCAGCTGGCAATTCCACAGGAAACGAAGACACGGCCATCGCGCTCAATGTCTCAGGCTCACTTGTGGATACTGACGGTTCAGAAAGCCTGACCTATAACATTTCTAATATTCCAACAGGAGCCACGCTCTCAGCAGGGACCCTCCAGCCTGACGGCAGCTACAACCTGACGCCAGCCGAACTGGCAACGGTAACGATTACTCCGCCGCAGGACTTCAGCGGAAGCTTCGTGTTGACGGCTACAGCGACGTCGACGGAAAATGATGGCGATACAGCATCAGCCACAGACAACTTCTCCATTACAGTCAATGCTGTTGCCGATGCGCCAAGCGTTGTTGTCTCAAATGTTCAGGGTATTGAGGATGTTTCCCTTGGCCTGTCCTACACTGTTTCCGAAACCGACATTGACGGCTCGGAAAGCATCACCAGTATCGTCATTAGCGGAGTGCCAAACGGATTTAGCATTTCCAACGGTACCGATCTTGGTGGTGGCAACTGGTCAGTCCCGCCCAACCAGTCCCCAGGGACCATTACGGCCCCGACGCACTTTAGCGGACAACTGAACCTGAGCATTACGGCAACGTCCACAGAACCAAACGGCGACTCTGCGACAACGACAACGCCCTTCACCGCCACGTTTGTAGCGGATGCGGACACACCCGACATTGCCGCAGCAAACGTAACAGGTAATGAAGATACCGCGATCCCGCTGAGTCTTGCATCATCGTTGGTCGACACTGACGGTAGTGAAACGCTTGGCGTGGTTCTGCAAGGCGTCCCGCTGGACGCAACACTCAATGTTGGCACAAACATGGGCGGTGGCGAATGGGCCATTCCTGTTGCAGACCTTGGCAATGTCACCCTGACACCGGGCCTGCACTTCTCTGGCGACATTCCGTTAACGCTTGTTGCGACTGCCACAGAAAGTTCCAACAATGACAACGCATCGGCATCAGCAAGCTTTAACGTACATGTCGTTGGTGTTGCCGATACTCCGGGCCTCACGGCCTCGCTGACCAACGTTGATGAAGATACAGACATGCCTGTCAACGTCACGGGTACGCTGGTCGACACAGACGGCAGTGAAAGCCTGAGCTATGAAATCTCTGGAGTCCCCAATGGCTTCACCCTGTCCGCTGGTACAGACCAGGGCGGCGGAGTCTATACTTTGACCCCATCGCAGCTCGCGGGCCTGACCCTGACGCCTCCAACAAACTTCTCAGGAAGCGTCAGTCTTAACGTCACCGTTACCAGCACAGAAACAGACGGAGACACGGCAAGCACAAGTACGACCATTTCCGGAAGCTTTGGACCTGTCGCTGACCCGCCTGCAACCACCGTCCAAAACACGACGGGTAACGAAGACACGGCTATTCCGCTGACGCTAAGTGCTGCGCTGACAGATACCGATGGTTCAGAAACTCTGGCAACAGTCATCACGGGTGTCCCGGCAGGAGCAACACTTTCTGCGGGCACGGACCTTGGTGGCGGGCGCTGGTCCGTTGATCCGGCAGATCTGGGCAGCATCACAATCACACCGCCGCTGCACTTCTCTGGTTCCATCAGCCTTGGTCTGGAAGCGACATCCACGGAAACGGCAAACAATGACATGACGACAGTCACGTCTCCCTTTACGGTCACGGTTGTGCCTATCCCCGACCAGCCCAACCTGGCGACACCGCCAGCAACGGGTGACGAGGATGTGCCCTTCCCGCTTGGCATCACGTCCTCGCTTGTTGACACAGATGGCTCCGAAGTCCTTGGCATCACCATCACAGGTGTGCCCAATGGCTTCACCCTGTCTGCTGGCACAGACCAGGGCGGCGGAGTCTGGGAGCTGACGCCTGCCCAGCTTGCAGGGCTGAGCATCAATGCTCCTCTGGACTTTAAAGGCTCCTTCAACCTGACGGTTATTGCCACAGCAACAGAACAAGCCAACAATACGTCTGCAACAAACATCAGTTCCCTGCCTGTGACCATCAATGCAGTGGCAGACGTGCCAGATGTGACTGCCCAACCAGCCACGACCAATGAAGATACCGACGTGGTGCTCGACATCACGGCAATGGCAACAGACACCACAGGTTCTGAAACTATTACCAACATCATCATTGATGGCGTTCCCGCGGGGACAACACTTTCTGCGGGAACACAGACGGCACCCGGTCGCTGGGAAATTGACCCTGCGGATGTGCCGGGTCTGACGCTTTCGCCAATACCGGACAGCAACGTTGATTTCACGCTAACCGTAACGGCCATTGCCGAAGAACCAAACGGAAGCACAAACCAAAACTCTGTGGCTCTGCCCGTTGATATTATTGGTGTTGCAGATACGCCAACCATCAACGCAGATGACGCCACAGGCAACGAAGATACCTTTATCCCGGTTAATGTCAGCGGCATGCTGACAGACGTGGATGGTTCAGAAACCCTGAGCTTCCAGATTTCCAATGTTCCTAACGGCGCAACCCTGAACGTCGGCACAAATCTTGGTGGCGGCGTCTGGGAGGTTGATGCCTCTGACATTGCAAATCTGAGAGTTCGCCCACCGCGAAACTTTAGTGGTGACATTCAGCTCACAGCAACGTCTATTGCCACTGAAAACGACGGCGATGTTGCGACGAACTCTGACACTCTGACCATTACGGTTGATGCAGTAGCAGACCGTCCACGAGTGCGGGCACGTTCTGTAAATGGCACCGAGGACACCGACCTGCCACTTGATCTGCTTGCGGCTGTGACGGACCCCTCAGAAACCATTATCAGCACACAAATCAGTAATGTCCCCACAGGCTTCACTATCGTTGGTGGAACTGACCTTGGTGGTGGCGTCTGGAGTGTGCCTCCAAATGCACTTAACACGATTGAAATTACACCACGTCAGGACTTTAGCGGAACAGTCAATCTCCGCTTCACGGCCATTTCAGAAGACGTCAACGGAGACACCGCATCCCGGGGCCGCAACTTTAACGCAAGTTTTGAAGCCGTCGCAGATACGCCCTCCGTTACAGCTGGTGATGTGACTGGTTTGGAAGACACTCCAATCCAGATGAACTTCCTTGCGGCTATTACAGATATTGACCTGTCAGAAACTCTGACTCTCAAAATCCTCAATGTCCCGGCTGGATCGAGTTTCAATCTTGGTACAGACAACGGCGATGGTACGTGGAGCATTGACCCTGCGGACCTGCCCAACATCACCTTTACGGCACCGCTTAACTTCTCCGGCGACGTTGCGATGACGCTTGAAGCCACAGCCACAGAGCCAAATGGCAGCACGGCGGTCAACACCGATGCCTTTAATGTGCATGTCGTTGGCGATGCTGACACACCAAAGCTGAAATTCACCTCAGCAATGGGGCTTGAGGACAGTGCCATCGCGCTGACAGTCCGGGCAGAGCTTCTGGACACAGACGGCTCAGAGTCACTCTTTGTTGAATTCTCCAATGTTCCGGCTGGAGCAAGCTTTAGTGGCGGATCAGAAACCTCTCCCGGAGTCTGGCTGATTCCGGCAGCTGCGCTTCCAACCCTGACCTTTACGCCTCCACTGCATTCAAACGATGATGTCACGCTCACCATTCGTGCCCTTTCTGTTGAGGCCGATGGCGATCAGGCATACTCCCCGCCGCGGACTCTAAACATCGGCATTAAGGGCGTTCCGGATGCACCCAATGTCACCAGCAATGCCTCTGGCGACGAGGACACATCCATTGCCCTCAACGTAACTGTGACGCCAGAAGATACGGATGGATCAGAAACCATTACCTACATCATCCGAGGCCTGCCCTCAGGCGCATCGATCAATACAGGAACCTTTATTGGAAATGGTCGATATGCCCTGACACAGGCAGAACTGGACAGTGCGGAAGTCACTCCGCCTGAGGATTTCTCAGGCGTCTTCACTGTTACTCTGGATGTCGTTGTGCAGGAAAACGACGGTGCGCAGGCAACATTCACCAACTTTGTTCCTGTCAACGTCGCACCAGTGGTAGATGAACCAACTCGTGGCGGCATTGCCGCAGCACGCTCGTATGGTTCGGCCTCTGGGCCTGAAGACACTGCTATTTCGCTGAATCTTGATCCGCTGGTTCAGGACATCGATGGCTCTGAGCAGGTGCTCTATGTCGATGTCACCAATGTCCCTGCGGGTGCGGTTTTGGCTGGTGGCACAGAAATCAGCCCTGGAGTCTTCCGCTTCACCCCGGCAGACTTTGCCAACGCAACGATCACAGGACCACAGGACTTTGGTGGAACATTTGACTTGTCTGTTTCTGCAACAATCCAAGACGCAGGAACAGTCACGGCTGTTGCGACAGGCCCTCTGCGTGTCAATATTATTCCTGACGCCGACCCGCCGACCATTACAGGTGGAGATGTTTCTGGCGAGACTCGAACCTATATTCCCGCCAACATTTCATCTTCGCTTACGGACACCGACGGCTCCGAAACGCTCCACATCTACATCGACTTTAATGGCGATCTTGATGTCTTCCCCTCTGCGGGGCTGAACCTTGGCGGTGGAACCTTCCTCGTCACCGAGGCGGAACTCGCAAATCTCGAATTCTACGTGTACCGCGACAACCCAAACAGGACTATCCCTGTCACAGTGACAGCCATTGCAACGGACTCCAACGGTGATACCGCAACAAGCACCGACACCTTTAACATTCAGCTGACAGGCGTTGGAGCTCCCGGTGGACCTGATGGTCCTGGCGGCGGAGGTCCTGGTGGAGGTCCCGGCGGCAATAACCCGCCAACGGCAACCATCACACCGCCAACAGGCACTGAAGACAACGCGTTTGATGTGGATATTACTCCTGATTTTGGCAATTTTGGAGCACAGGAATCTATCGTGCTCTCTAACCTGCCGCCTGGAGCCACACCAAACATTGGATTCTTTAATCCATTAAATAACACCTGGGTCATCCCCGGTGATAACCCGGCTCTTTTGGACACCCTGCAAATTACGCCTCCACAGGACTTTGCAGGCCCACTGACCTTTGATGTAACGGTCCTTGAGACCAGCGCCAACGGTCAGAACCAGTCCAACACCTATCCGGTCACAGCAAACATTACACCTGTTGTTGACCCACCACGTGTGAGCCTTGGAAACAGAAACGGCGACGAAGACACACCACTGAACATTGATCTTCAGGTCAACACGACAGACATTGATGGTTCTGAGTCCATCACGTCGGTTGTCATTACCAACCTTCCGCCCGGATCTTCGCTCACAGGTGTTGTGGACCTTGGCGGCGGACGCTTTGAAGTTCCTCTTGGGCAGCTCGATCAGGTCGTCTTTAACCCTCCGCCTCATGACAACGGCAACTTCTCGTTCACGGTTGAAACTGTCGTTCAGGAGTCTGACGGCTCAACTTCGACATTCAGTAATTCAGTCAGTGTCAACATTGACCCGCTGGCCGACCCTGCTCTGGTAATCGTCAACAATGCGAACGGTCAGGAAGACACAGCAATTCCGCTGGTTCTTGATGCCACACTTACAGACACCGATGGGTCTGAACTCATTGCCATTACCATTTCAAACGTGCCAAGCAATGCCGTTTTCTCCGATGGTCATAACAATGGTGATGGTTCATGGACCTTTACGGAAGCAGAGCTTTCAGGATTGACCTTTACAGCTCCCCCAAATGCGAACGGCGACTTTAACATGGTGCTGAACGCTATTACTCGCGAAGTTGGCAACAACGATACCAACACAACGTCCAGAAACTTCACGGTTTCTGTAGAAGGCGTAGCAGATGTAGACATTGTGGATTCGCAAAACACCTCTGGTGATGAAGATACCGCAATCCCCATCACGTTGAGTTACACCGAGGTGGATACTGATGGCTCCGAAACCGCAAGTGTTATCATTACCGGCATTCCCGCTGGTTCAAGCCTGAGTGCTGGAATCGAAGGTCCTTCTGGAACGTGGACGGTCGCAGGTACAGACCTTCCGGGCCTGACCATTACGCCCCCCACACACTTCTCAGGAACCATTAATGCCGTCGCGGAATTCGTTTCTACAGAAAATGATGGAGACACCGACTCAGCATTCGAGCCATTCGAAATTGAGGTCAATCCTGTAGCCGATGCTCCAGACCTAACACCAATAGCCGCAGCAGGAAGCGAAGACGGCAATATTCCGCTGAATGTTGGTGCGGCACTTGTTGACCCCGACGAAGTGCTCGAAGTGGTCATTGACAACCTGCCTCCGGGGGCAACTCTGACGGCAGGCACTCAGAATCCTGACGGATCATGGACACTCACACCTGCTGAGCTTACTGGTCTCGAACTTGTTCCGGCGCTGAACCAGAGTGGGACCTTCTCGCTGGACATCACCGCAACAAGCACAGAACCAGCAAATAACGATAGTGCCACAAGCACGGCCAGCTTGCCGCTGACCATTATTGGCGTTGCCGATCCGGCAACAGTAACGACAACCGATACCAGTGGTGATGAAGACACAACAATCCCCATCACCATCACAGCAGCGCTGCAAGATACCGACGGCTCAGAAAGCATCACGTCTGTGGTCATCAGTAACGTCCCGGCAGGCTCAACCCTGAGTGCCGGAACAGAAGGTCCTTCTGGAACATGGACTCTGAGTGAAGCGGACCTGTCTGGACTGACAGTGACTCCGCCCACAAACTTCGCTGGTGACATGAACCTGAATGTCGCGGTGACCACGACTGAAACTGATGGTGACACCAACGTGACCAACGACACTGTGACCGTCGCCGTAGCGGGGGTTGCCGATCCGGTCACCATTGTCACAACAGATACCAACGGCAACGAAGATAGCGCTATTCCGCTGAGTATCTCCGCGACCCTGCAGGACACCGACGGTTCAGAATCCATCACATCCGTTGTTGTCAGCAACGTCCCGGCAGGCTCAGCGCTGAGCGCCGGAACGGAAGGTCCCGCAGGAACGTGGACACTGGCAGAAGGTGATCTTGCAGGACTCACGGTCACCCCGCCGCTGAACTACTCCGGCACAATGAACCTGAGTGTGGCCGTCACCACGACAGATACAGGTGGAGATACCAACACGACGAACGATTCCGTAAGCGTCGCCGTCAAGGGTGTTGCCGACCCGGTTACACCAATTCTGAGTGATGCTACGGGTTCAGAAGACACAGCAATACCGCTGAATATTGGCTTTGCTCTGCAAGATACTGACGGTTCAGAAACCCTGAGTTCCGTGGTCATTACCAACCTGCCTCCGGGTTCCACCCTGAGTGCAGGAACCGAGTTCCCTCCGGGGCTGTGGACACTGGCCGAGGCTGACCTGCCCGGCCTGACGGTCACGCCTCCGACGAACTACAGTGGAACCGTGACGGTAACAGTTGAGTACAACAATGCAGAACAGGACTTCGATACCAACTTCAACCAGGCAACATTCCAGCTTACGGTTGTGCCGGGTGCGGATGCCCCGCTTCTGACCACCAATTCCGTATCTGGCGATGAAGACACGCCTATCGCACTGGATATTCAGGTTGCGCTCACGGACCCGTCCGAAACACTCGGTGACGTTGTGATCTCTGGTGTACCGACTGGTGCGACGCTCTCCGCTGGCACAGAAAGCAGCCCCGGTGTGTGGGAGGTCGACCCCGGCGATTTGGCCGGACTGTCCATCACTCCGCCTCAGGACTACTCTGGCAGCTTCAACCTCTTTGTTGAGGCCAGCTCGAATGACGGTGGAAGCTCCAGCTCGACCACTGGCGGCTTCTTTGTCACGGTGGAAGGCCAGCCCGATGCTCCAGACTTTGTGGCTCCTGATTCCTCTGGCGAACAGGACACCCCCATTGATCTGAACATTACGGCACAGACGACGGCACCAGATGAAACACTGACCCTGAATGTCGATAACATTCCAAGTGGTGCAACACTCTCGGCTGGGACCCTGCAACCTGACGGATCATGGGATGTTGACGAAGCTGACGTCTCAGGCCTCCAGATTAATCCCCCCAGTGGATTCACAGGAAGCTTTGATCTCGACCTGACGGTTACGGTCTCTCAGGATGGAAACGACCTTGTGCAAACGGACTCTGTCACTGTTGACGTACAGGCTCCAGCTCCGGCACCTGCACCGTTCGCATTCAGCTTTGCGGCGTCGCCATATGCCAGCATGATGTCTGATGCTTCTGACGAAAGCGATGCTGATTCTGGCGGAAATGGCAGCACGGCACCATACGAAAGCAGCATGACGGATACAGAGCCACAGGAGCAGTCTGATCCGACAATGAGCACAGCCGACCCGTCTGATCCTGCTACCTTTGGTGACATGGGCCAGCTTTTGGACGGCGACACAGAAACCGGCACCTCTGACGGCGACGGTGGCGATGATGGACTGGATGATCCCGGCAGTCAGCCTGGCGATCAGGAACTCCCAGAACCTTCGCCCGAAATGCAGGATGAAGATCCGGCCGACGTGCAGGTCAGCACAGACTACGACAACAACTAAAAAAAAGTGGGGCGTCACCACGTCCCCACTTTCACACAAAAAAGCCCCCGTCAGCAGCTCCGCTGGCGGGGGTTTACACGTCTAAAAAATCTTCTGGCAATATTTTGTGAAGGCCCTTGCGCCCTCGAACTAGCAAGGATTCTACGGCAGACACCGTTGTTTCCATTGCCTCGGCAATCTCCGCGTTGCCCAGCTCTTCACGGTGGCGAAGCAAGAGGGCCGTGCGCTGTGTCTCTGGCAAACTTTCCAGTGCCTCCTCAAGCTGACGCAAACGATCACTTACATCAACTTCGACAAAAGGCGTTGTCTCATCAGCCTGCTCTGGGACATGCTCCACTGGGATGGGGCGCTTTCTGCGCATGTGGTCAATGCACAGGTTTCGGGCAATGCAGAACAGATAGCCTTTGAGAGACGACTGCCCCTGATACCGCCCGGCCTGCCGAAAAAGCCGAAAAAATGTTTCCTGCGCAATGTCTGCGGCTTCGGCACCGTCATGCACTGTTCGCCGCGCGTAATCATAGATTCGCGCCTGGTATCGTTCCACGATCTCCCGAAAAGCGCGTTCACTCCCTGTGGCAACCTTGGCCATCAGGGCATCATCGTCCTGCTGCGACAGGCGCGTCCACCATGCCATATGCTTACTTCTTCTGTCCCGGTCCAACGTCACACTGCGGGCAATCCCTGCCGTGACGATGTCTGCCTCGGCGCTGCTGTTCGCCCTGATAATCCCGAACAGCTTCGAGCAGCTGACGGAAGCGGACTTCGCCAAGTTCACGACGCAGATTCTGCAAATGCTGAACAAGAGCTATTGCTCTGCGGCGCTCAAGGTCAGCGCGCTCCTGAACAAAGCGTGCGGATTCTTCAGGCGTGAGTCCTTCTCCAGAAAGCGCATCCTGAAGAAGCGTGTTGGTCATCAAACGCCCCTGCATCCGACACTGGTTGTGCGAGCGGGAAAGCAGCTTATCTGCCTCGGCAACCTTTGCTTTTTCTTCCGCGGACAGCGTCACCCGTTCAAAAGGCTGCTGTGGAGCAGAAAAGCCAAGAGTCCGAAACCCAAACGCAGCAACAAAGCCTATATTCAGGACGACTGAAAGAAGAAAAATCAGTCGGTAAATATTCTTACGATTCATATTCGTCCCCTAAAAGAGCGACGGCGGCTCTTCCTGAAGCGAGGCGACCAGCCCAGAGGTCTGGTACTGCTGATTTACTGGCTGCCCTGCAAAATATCCAAGGCTCATGCCTAGCAGGAGTGCACCCAAAACCGACGCACAGACCAGTCCTCGCCCTGCCGGAGACAGGAACTGAAACCAGTCAAATGCTGGGCGCTGCGTCTCGTTTTGCACACGCTCAAGTGTTTTGCGCGCAAGATCAGATGGCGGCGCATAGGCCGGCATTGCTTTTAGCGCCTGCTCAAGGTTTGTGCGGTTCTCGACGCGTTCCGTCGTCTCGGAATAACGTCTTGTCATAATCACACCTCATATTGTCGGAATAATCCCTTTCACTAGAATAACGCTGTAATCGCCTTTGTCCTGCGCTTTTTGTGCTTTTTTTTCGTGCAGAGTCCAAAATTCCACATATTCCAAGCTGTTCAAACATAAAAAAAGACCCGGCAAAACCGGGCCTTCATTCATTTTTCAAAAACTAGCGCTTAATGGTCAGACGAATCTCTCCCGGACCAACACCTTTAAGCTGGTCGACCATCCCCTCCACAGAGGCAGCAATCATGTCACCCACAAAACCATTCATGGCGACCCGCTTTCCACCGACCTTGAGGCTCAGCTTGTCGCCCTTGCTGGATTTACAGTCAGCAACAGTTGCTCTTCCTGCCACAATCTCGCGAGCCAGTTCTTCGCAACCGGGATTGCCACAGGCACCACAGTCCAGACCGGGCAAGGCAAAACCTTTTTCCAGTACACAGTCTGCGAGTTCGCCAATGTCCGTAAAACGCTGCACGCCGGGAACGTCTATCTCACCCCAGCTCCCCAGAGCCAGCTCTGGTTTGAGCAAAGCAACCTCATCCTCTGTCTTGGGCAGAATAATGCGTGGAAGCCAGCCAAGGCTTTTGCCCCCCTCGACAACCAGCACTTCACCCAAAAGCATCGGCATCAGGTCTGGCAAAAAGCGTTTCCCTTCATAAAATACAGCAGCTTCCTGCTCGGTCAGCCCCGCACAGGAGCCATACACTTCGCGCAACCGAGATGTATCTGTTTCATCCCGGTCCAGCGAATGGCTCGAAAACTTTGCCGCAGCTGCGACCACGCCCCGTCGTTTCAGTTCCGCACCCAGTTCAAGGGCCAGCGTGGTTTTTCCACTCTTTTTGAAACCAACAATACCTACAGCTTTCATCTCTCTTCCTCCAACGCGCTTTGGCTCAAACGCTTTGGCTTTTTGTACTCACTCAAATGCCGGGGAGCAAGCGGGAAAAGCTCAGAGCAAGCCCAATCAGGCTAAAAACAGTGCACGGCACTCGGCGGGAATGCGATCTGCACTTCATCACCGGGACACAGTGAACTTGCCAGCATGCGCTTGCGATCAAGAATGGTCCGGAATTCCAGCCCTGCAACCTGTGCGGCAAGCTCAAAGACAAAGCCCAAATCCTGAATGCCTACCAGCTTGCCCGAAAAATGCGCAAAATGTTCAGGAATCTTGGCGCCTCGCGGATAGAGTTCAATGTCCTCGGGCCGCAGCGCGAGGTACTCCGCGCCCAAAGCAGGCGTATGTTCAAGGGCACAGCTCAAAGCATCAAAATGGGCCATCTTCCCCTCAAATTCGGCAGAGAAGACATTTTTCATGCCCACAAACTTGGCAACAAAAGGCGTATTGGGACGGCAAAACACATCTCGCGTCTCACCAATCTGCTCCAGCTTTCCCCGGTGCATAACCCCTACCCGATTCGCCAAAAACATGGCTTCAGAAAAGTCATGCGTCACCATAAAAAAGGTGGTGCCGAGCGTCTCGTGCAGCTCCTTGAGCACAAGCCGAATTTCTTCACGAAAGTTTGGGTCCAGAGCAGAGAGCGGCTCGTCCAAAAGCAGCACCCGCGGATTGACGGACAAGGCACGGGCAATGGAAATACGCTGCTTTTCGCCGCCACTCAGCCGAGCCACGGAACGGTGTACCAGCCGACGCAAGCCCAGCATATCAATAAGCCGCTCTACCCGGTCGCGTGCTTCCTGCCTGTTTCCTTTGTAATAGCGCAGGCCAAAGCTCACGTTCTGCATCACATTCAGGTGAGGAAACAGTGCATTATCCTGATAGACAATGCCGATTCCACGCTTTTCCGGAGCAAGGTGACTCATGTCTTCACCCTGCACCATCAGCCGACAGCGAGCCTGTCGCACCAGCCCGGCAATGGACTCCAGCACAAGAGATTTTCCCGAACCAGTCGGTCCAATCAGCGCAAAGAACTCGCCTTCTTCCACGTGAAGATTGACGTCATCAACCCGGAATCCCGGAAACTCGATATCCAAATGTTCGAGATGAATCATTCTGCATCCCTCCGGGGCAGGGTCAAAGCGCGCAAAAGCACAAAGAGAACAAGACAAATGGCAATAAGCCACACAGCAACAGGCTGGGAATATTTCAGGCCATATGACGTGAAACGTTCATACATCAGCACAGGAGCAACACGGGGATGATAGGCAATAATGACAATTGCACCAAACTCGCTGATAGCACGGGCCGTGCTCATAATGAATCCAGCCAGCATGTGCCGCCAGCACAGGGGAATCGTCACCCGGAAAAAGGTCGAGGCGCGGCTGGCACCAAGACTGCGGGCAACATTTTCCAAGCGCTGGGGAACGCTTTCAAAGCCGCTTTTTGCCGCATTGATGTAAAACGGCAGTCCAACAAAGCCCATGACCATCATGATACCCGTCGGGCTTCCCATAACGCTCAGGCCAAGGCTCCCAAGCATCTCGCCGAACCAGTGCCCCCGGCCAGCAAGGCTCAGTAGCGCGATACCAATAACCGGATGCGGCAACATGATGGGCAGGTCAATGACACTCTCAACAATCTTTTTACCGGGGAACTGCGTGCGAGCCATCAGCCACGCGAGAGGCGTTCCCAAAATAAACACAACGAGCGAGGCCGACATAGAGGTCCAGATAGACAAGAAGATCGACCCCATAACCTCGGAGTCAGCCGCTGTCTCCATGAGAATTTCCAGACTGGGCTGGGAAATCATCTCGTAGAGCGGCAGCAGGATAAAGGCCAGTACAACAAAGCCAAATGAACAACAGAGCCAAATAAAAAGCCCCCCGGGCAGGAGCTGAGTGCTACGTACCCGGGAGGACTGAACTGTTTCTGAGCTATGAGCGGTCATATGAAACCCTAGTTACGGACTTCAACACGCTTCTGGAGGGAGGCAGGCAGAGCCTTGACCATCTCTTCAGAAGACACGCGAGCCGGGGCAAACGGCGGCTGGCCCATGTCGCGGAGGATTTTCAGGCCGCCCTCAGGGTCGAGCAGGTAATCCATGAACAGGGTTGCAGCTTCACGGTTCGGGGCGTCGTTCAGGAGCGTGATGCCGTAGGTGCAGGACTTGCCTGTACGGGTGATAAACTCGCCGGGCTTCTTGCCAGTCACTTTGACCTTTGCCTGAGCATAGAAAGGATCAAACTTGTAGTTGCCAAGGTTGATGTGGTCATCAAGCTTGACGTACTTGAGGCCGTGCTGGACAGCCACAGACAGGTACTCCCATGCGTAATCCATGTTGCCGGATTCCAGCATGGAAATCAGCTCAACAGACTTGGGACGGATGTTCTTTTTCGGGCGGTTAGCAAGAAGCTTCTCGTAGAGGCCGGGCTTGCCATAAAACTTTTCAGCCAGCTGGAGCACCATCACGCTACGATATCCGCAGGGGTCGATGTTCGGCTCGGAATGGCCCCAGACAACGTCTTTGCGCTGGAGGATTTCGTACCAGTTGTCAGCAGTAATTTCGTCAGCGTAGCGGCTCTTGTCTGTGTAGCAGAGAACAAGCTGGTTGCTGGCAAAACGGATATTGTTGTTGGCAAATTTCGGAACGAGGTTCTTGTCAATAACAGTGAAGTCAGCAGAAGCCATGATGTCGGCAGGCTTGCCAAGCTCGGAGATCATGCGCGCCATTTTGGTGCTGCCGCCAGCTTCGCGCAGGATGTCGATGCCGGGATGAGCTTTTTCAAACTTGTCTTCAATGGCCTTGAACGGCACAGAAAGGCTTCCCGCGTGGAAAATAATGACTTTCCCAGAGGGCTGGGCAAAAGCAGGAACAGCAAGGCTAAGGGCAAAAGCCGTCAGCACTGCCATTTTCAGTGTGCGTCTCAAAAGTGAAATCACGAAGAGCCTCCTTACAGGTCGGTTCGGTAAAAAAACAAAAAGTTATGTAGCCCCGCAATAGCACCACGTGGAAATTTTGGTCAAATTTTTTTCCTTTTTTCCTTTTTCTTGACCCAAGGACACCAAAACGAACTTTCTACACCTAAATAAAACATAAAATAACATGAAATCTGCATAAATAACTTTTATTTGAAACGATTCAGAAAGAAAGAGCGAAAAACACGCGGAGCAGGCGAAAAATCTGCATTCCGCTCTCTCAAAAGTGTCGGGTTCATTGCGCTTTTTCCCCTCCTTTCTTGTCTCTTTTTTTCAAAAAATATGTCTTTCCGAAATTTCGACTCATAAATAACCATAAATAACTCTGAGATACAGCGAACAACTTTTTCGTCGAAGAAAATAGCATGTCACGTCATTGGCGTTTCAGAATCTTTCTGTGTACCATGCTCCAAATTTTCCACCTACACAGATTCAGAAGGGTAAAGATATGACGTTTGATCCTGAGGCACAGTTGCGCCGCCTCCAGTCCCGACTGGCAAAGCTCCGCAAAAGTCAGCACATTCCATCCGAGCTTATTGACCTTGTCGAGGCTGTCCACACCAGACAGATTCGCGCTCAGGCTGAGGCCAAGATCACGCTTCCCGAAACTGTTTCCAGTCCAGAACGAGTTCAGGCAGGTGTCCCACTCGTTTCCCGAGAAGATTTTCCTTTTGATTCCGAACAGGCCGGCACGCTCTTTTCTGAATTCCTAACGCTTTTAAGTAAAAGCGTTGCCCCCATGCAGCAGGCCGTCACAACAATCCAAAAAGCTCTTGATTCTGGAGAACTGCGCACAGAACAAGCGTTCTCTGCGCACCTCAAGGCCGACGAAGACTTCTTTGCACTGTGGGCAGAAAAGACCCCCGAAGCGCCTCGAGTCATCAACTTCCTTGCCCAGTCCTCTCTGGCTCCAAGCCTTGCAGCCGCAGCAGAAGCCCTGTCCTCGCACACCGATCTGACTCTGGCCCAAAACCATGGACACTGCCCCATTTGCGGCAGCCTTCCGTACATTACGGACCTGCACGACAAGGAAGGCTTCCGGTATGCCAGCTGTTCCTTTTGCAACAGTGAATACCGAATCCCGCGCCTCAGCTGTGCTTTTTGTGGAGAACAGGACACCCAAAAGCTGTCCTATTTCAAAGCCGAAGAAGAAAAAGGCTACCGGGTAGATGTCTGCGACAGCTGCCATCATTACATCAAATGCTCTGACTTCCGGGACCTCGACAAGAAAGCCCTGCACCTTGTTGACGATCTGGAATCGCTGAGCCTTGATATTCTTGCAGCAAAAGAAGGCTACACCCGCCCCACTCTTTCGGCTCTGGGATTTTAGACCAAGGATATTCTCATGGAGAGCACGACGTCATCGCAGTCTGACGACAGCCCGCAGCTTTGCGAGCTGCCATGTCAGCAGTTTAAGAAGAACACATGGCATGAGTTCACGGACACCGTGACTCCAGAACACGGTCTGGATGTCATTCTTGATGGCACACAGATCGCATCTCTCACCGCCTTTCCGGACAAGCTCGAACAGCTTGTCCTTGGGCACATCCTGCTCGATCACGGCCAGCCAGAACGCTGCCCAGAGCTGGAAAAGCAGGAGAATGACCGCTGGTTCCTGCGTTTGGTCAAAGATACACGTCCCGCAGCAAAAACCACCGCGCCAAGGCCACTAACAGGGTCAGAGCTTCTGGACTCCATGAGCCAGTTCATTCAGTCAGAAGGGCGCTGGGAAGCAACGGGCTGTTTTCATCGCGCGGCTGTTTTTGACCCGGAAACCCGCGAGTTCCTTGTGCAGACAGAAGATATTGGTCGGCACAACTGTCTCGACAGACTGGCAGGCTGGGCCTTGCAAAATGGACGACGCCTGGACGGGCTTTTTCTTTTTGTTTCTGCCCGGGCCACGGCCTCGCTGGTGCAAAAGGCCATCAATGCAGGCTTTGCCTGCATGATAAGCCGAAGCGCCGTCACCACACAGGGCATTGCCCGCGCACGCAAGGCCAAAATGACGCTTGTCGGCTTTGCTCGCGAGCACCGCTTTACGGTCTTTGATGACCCAGAGCAGCATATCCAGCACGACCACAGCTAAGAGACAGCCCCATGAGCATAACGGTACCAAACGCACTTATTCTGGCCGGAGGCAAGAGTACCAGACTGGGGCAGGACAAGGTTGGTCTTCACTGGTCAGGTTCCATCATGCTTCGCAGGATGATGAATCTGGCCACGCCCTTTTGTGACCAGGTTTTTGTTTCTGGCCGCAACCCGGACCAGCATGAGATTGATGCCCCGTGGATTCCGGATCAGTACACAGGCATAGGCCCAATTGGTGGAATTATCTCTGGTCTTCGGACCCTTGGGACTCCGCTTCTGGTTCTTGCCTGTGACCTCCCCCTGCTCGACAGCGAGAGTCTGACCCTCCTCCTTCGCGAAAATGCCCGTCGTCCCAAAGAAAAAGTGATGACAACATTTTTGCAAAAAGAAACAGGTTTTATCGAGTCCCTTATTGCGGTATACCAGCCTTCCGCACTGGAATGGCTTGAAGAGTCCGCAGAAAACGGAATATATAAACTCAGCAGGGCAATCCCACCCGAAAAGCGCCATCATATTGAGTATAGCGCGGCAAAATCCAATACGTTTTTCAATATCAACTACCCGGAAGATCTTGAAAAACTCAGAGATATTGAACGCCAACAGCTTGCCCTGATTGCGCAAGACCACCTCTGAACACGACAGGGAGAACTGTGATTCTGCCTGTCCCTGTACCGGGCCTGCCTGCACGCAGGCCGAATGAGGCATTGAGGAGTATTAAAGACATGTTTCATGACAGTTATGGCCGCGAGGTCAATTACATCCGCCTTTCCGTTACAGACCGCTGTAACCTCCAGTGCTTCTATTGCCGAACTGACGGGTGCGTAAAATTCATCCCGCACGAAAATGTTTTGAGCTATGAGGAGATGCTGCGACTGGTCAAGGCTGCGGAGAAGATGAACGTCAGCAAACTGCGGCTGACTGGTGGCGAACCATTCGTTCGCAAAGACTTCCTTGCATTTCTCGGAATGCTTAAAGAGGAGTGTCCAAAACTTGATGTGCGCATCACAACCAACGGAACCCTGCTCGGGGGCAAGGTGCCCGCGCTTAAACACCTCGGTATAAAGCGCATCAATATTTCACTCGACACACTCAAGGCCGAAAAATTCAAGGAAATCACCTCGCGTGACTTTTTGCCCCGTGTCGAGCGCGCCATTGACGACTGTCTGCACTATGGCCTAACAGTAAAGATAAATGTCGTGGCAATGCGGGGCGTCAATGACAATGAAATCAGAGATTTCGTCAAACTTGCCAAGGTCCTGCCTGTCGACATTCGCTTTATCGAATTTATGCCCATTGGGGGCTGCTCACACTGGAAAGAAGGCTATGCCATCTCAGCAAAAGAAATTTTGCAGGAGGCCCAAAGCGTGGCCAAGCTGACCCCTCTGGAAAAGAAGAGCAAAACAGATGGTCCGGCACGACTCTATTCCATACAAAATGGAGAAGGCCGCATTGGTATGATTTCTGCCATGTCTGACCATTTCTGCAAGACCTGCAACAGACTGCGCATTACCTCTGATGGCCGCCTGAGGACCTGCCTGTTCTCCGACAAGGAATACAAACTCCGCCCTGCCCTGCGAAATTCGCGACTGGATGATGACCAGCTGCTTCGCATCATGCAGCGCGCCACGGAGAGCAAGCCCCTGGGATACAAACTGCTGGAGAAGCGCCTAAACAGCGCCTCAGTATGTACCAAGGCTATGTCTTCCATTGGTGGCTAAGGGAACCTGATGAACCAAGAGACTCCAAACTTTGAAGAAATTACGCGTGATGAAGCATCTGCGCGCCGCTATCTGCTGCGCTTTTGCTGGAAGAATCATCAACGCTTTTGCCCTCGCTGCCACAGCCGGAGAAACTACCGGCTCAAAAATGGTCGCCGCAGATGCGCCCGCTGCCGCTACACTTTTCATGATTTTAGCAGCCGGTGGATTAACAACTGCAACCTGACCTGCGTGCAGTGGCTGCACATGATCCGACTTTTTCAGGAAGAGAAAACAGCCCGGACCGCAGCAAAAGAGCTTGGAGTCTCTTACAACACGGCCTACAAGGCCATGACCACAATCCGTTTTGCCATTCTGGCCCATGCCCTTGATGCCAAACAGCTTCTTGGACAGAACTCCGTTCTGGGCCTGCACCTTAATGGCCGTATCTTTCGCGGCAACGACACCGCCCCCGTCGAGAACCCCACCCCGGTTTTTGGTATCATGGACCGCGGCTCATGGGCCTTCGTTGACCTCTTGCCGGGCTTTGACATCGAGACCATTCTGCACTTTAGCCTCAACTTCCAGCTAAAAACAGTACGCCTCGGCAACGTCATCTACACTGACCGCTACCAGCGCTATGACACCCTGATCTGTTGCGTGGGCAACGCCCCGGCTTCGGACTATTTCAAAACCGCATCCACAGGCCTGCCCATCGACAAGAATAATCCCGGTTTCTGGGAATTCGTAAGCGCACGCCTCACTAAATTTCACGGTGTTACTCCCCAGCGTTTTCCGCTCTACCTCAAAGAGCTGGAGCTTCGCTACAATTCTCGCCACAAAGATCTCTTCACAATCTTGACCAGTTACCTGTGCGATTTCGTTCCCGAAGTGGAATAATCTTTTTTTCGCAACTGTTTGTAACTGCGACAAAACCTGTCACTTCAAGGCTTACTTCTTCACCAAGAGTGCAAAAGTATCAGCAAGTGCCGTTTCTTTGCCATAAAGGCTTTTGCCTTCTATAGCGGTATAAATGAGGTTTTCTCATAAATTCGCAAAAGGAGGTGAATCCGTGCACACGGCACACACGCCTGCTCTTCCGTTTTCTGGGCTTGGTTTTAGTCTGCACTCCGTTCACGAGAGAGCGCGTTCGCTGACGCTCTCTTGGTGCTACGGCTCTGTTGCGGATAAACCTCTCCCCGGAATGCTGCGAAACGTGACGTACTCGGTCTCGGGCTATGCCCTGCTGCTGAGTTTGTCTCGCGAAACCCGAGGACGCTGATCTCTCTCCACACTTTGAAGGAGTATCTGGAATGAAACGCAGAGAATTTTTGAAGCTCTCGGCCGTAGGTGCTGCGGCGACCGCCTTTGGCGGTCTGGGTGTCTCCCTGACGCCCACCCGAGCACGCGCTCAGCTTCTGAAAACAAGCTGGGCCAAACAGACAACTTCCATCTGCTGTTACTGTGCAGTTGGTTGTGGCCTTATTGTCCACACGGACACCATGTCTCACCACGCCATCAATGTTGAGGGCGACCCCGACCATCCCATCAATGAAGGTTCGCTTTGTGCTAAAGGTGCATCCATCTGGGCACTGGGCGAAAACTCCCGCCGCGAAAAAAACGTTCTTTACCGCGCTCCCTACAGCGACAAATGGGAAGCCAAAAGCTGGGACTGGGCACTGGACCGCATTGCCCGCCGCATCAAGGACACCCGTGATGCCAGCTTTACCGAAAAGAACGCCAAGGGCCAGACAGTCAACCGTTGTAACGGTATCGCTTCTGTAGGCTCCGCCGCACTTGATAACGAAGAATGCTGGGCATATCAGGCATTCCTCAGATCCCTCGGCCTGGTGTATATTGAGCATCAGGCTCGTATCTGACACAGCGCAACTGTTGCGGCTCTGGCAGAGTCGTTCGGACGCGGTGCGATGACGAATCACTGGATTGACCTCAAAAACAGTGATCGAGTTCTTATCATGGGCAGTAATGCTGCCGAAAACCATCCTATTTCCTTCAAGTGGGTACTTCGGGCAAAAGACCGTGGCGCAAAGGTTATTCACGTTGACCCACGCTTTACGCGTACCTCTACAAAAGCCGACATCTATGCCCCAATTCGTTCTGGCTCGGATATCGGCTTCCTTGGTGGCTTCATCAAGTACATTCTTGAAAAGAAGCTCTATTTCAAGGAATACGTCGTCAACAACACCAACGCCGCTTTCATCGTCAAAGAAGGCTTTGGATTCAAGGACGGCATCTTCACAGGCTACAACAGCGAAACAAGCAGCTACGACAAAAGTTCCTGGGACTTTGAGTATGAATCCGAAGGCGTTCCGCGTCGCGACGAGACCCTCAAACATCCCCGCTGCGTTTTCCAGCTTCTGAAAAAGCACTACAGCCGCTACACACTGGATAAGGTTGAGTCCGTTACCGGTACCTCAAAAGAAGACCTGCTTAAGGTCTACTCCACCTATGCCGAATCCGGTAAGCCCGATCAGGCCGGTACCATCATGTACGCAATGGGCTGGACCCAGCACACCGTTGGTGTTCAGAACATCCGTACGATGTGCATCATCCAGCTTCTGCTCGGCAACATCGGTATTGCTGGCGGTGGCGTCAACGCCCTTCGCGGTGAATCCAACGTACAGGGCTCCACTGACCAGTGTCTGCTCTGGCACATCCTGCCCGGCTATCTTGGCATCCCCAAGGCATCCTATGACGGACTGAATGGCTACATTGATACCCTCAATGCCAAAAACATCCGCGGAGCCAAGGACCCCAAGAGTGCTGCATGGTGGCAGAACTATCCCAAGTACATGTCCAGCTTCCTGAAAGCCATGTACCCAGACGTTGAGCCTAAAGAATCCTACGAGTGGATGCCCAAGGTTGACGATGGCGTCAATTATTCGTGGCTGAACCTGTTTGAGCGCATGGACAAGGGCGACTTCAAGGGCTTCTTTGCCTGGGGTCAGAACCCGGCCTGTGGTGGCGCAAACTCCAACAAGACCCGCCTTGCAATGGCCGAGCTGGACTGGATGGTCAACGTCAACATCTTTGACAATGAGACCGGCAGCTTCTGGCATGGTCCCGGCATGGACCCCAAGAAGGTCAAGACAGAGTGCTTCTTCCTTCCCTGCGCCGTGTCCATTGAAAAAGAAGGCTCCATCACCAACTCTGGCCGCTGGATGCAGTGGCGCTATCAGGGACCTGATCCGTGGGGCAACACCCGACCTGACGGCGAAATCATCGCTGAACTTATGGAAAAGGTGAAAAAGCTCTACGAGAAAGAAGATGGCGCGTTCAAAAAGCCCGTTCTCGGTCTTGGCACCAAGCTGTGGAAAGGCGAACATGGCATCTTTGACCCGCATTCCGTAGCAAAACTTATCAACGGCTATTTCCTGAAAGACGTGACCATCAAAGGCAAAAAGTTCCGCAAGGGACAGCTTGTTCCAAGCTTTGCGTTCCTTCAGGATGATGGCTCTACCAGCTCTGGTAACTGGCTCTACTGCCAGTCCTACACAGAAAAGGGCAACATGGCCGCCCGCCGTGACACCACCCAGACCCCAGAACAGGCCAAAATTGGCCTGTATCCAAACTGGGCATGGTGCTGGCCCGTCAACCGCCGCATCATCTACAACCGCGCATCCGTTAACCCAAAAGGCCAGCCGTATGCTCCCCAGAAAGCTGTTATTGCGTGGAAGGATGGAAAGTGGATTGGCGACGTTCCGGATGGTGGCTGGGCACCGGGCAGCAAGTACCCGTTCATTATGTTGCCTAGTGGTCATGGTCATATTTTTGGACCCGGCCGTGCAGACGGTCCCTTCCCAGAGTATTATGAACCAATGGAATGCCCAATTGACGAGCATCCGTTCTCCAAACAGCTGAACAACCCGACCGCACTGCAATTCAAGAAAGAATACAAGGCAGTGTGTGACCCGCGCTACCCCTTCATCTGCTCCACCTACCGTGTCACTGAACACTGGCAGAGTGGTATCATGACCCGCTACACCCCGTGGCTCCTCGAGGCTGAACCGCAGATGTTCTGCGAAATGAACCCCGAGATGGCAAAGATGAAAGGCATCAAGAACGGCGACAAGGTCATCGTGGAAAACACGCGTGGCAAGCTGTGGGCAATTGCAATTGTCACTCCTCGTCTTCGCCCCTTCAAAGTTATGGGTAAAACCGTCCACATGGTCGGTATCCCGTGGCACTTCGGATGGGTTTTCCCCAAGGATGGCGGTGATGCAGCAAACCTGCTGACACCTTCCGTAGGTGACCCAAACACCGGTATTCCTGAGACTAAAGCGTTCATGGTGAACGTGCGCAAGGCATAGGAGGACAAAAATGGAAAAGGCCTTTTTCATAGACCTGACGCGCTGCACGGCGTGCCGAGGATGTCAGGTGGCCTGCAAGCAGTGGCACAAACTTCCAGCTGAAAAGACTCGGAACTTTGGGTCACACCAGAACCCTGCTGACCTGTCCGTGCACACGTACAAACTGGTCCGCTTCAAGGAGCATGTCACGAATGGTCAGGTCGAATGGCTGTTCTTCCCAGAACAGTGCCGACACTGCATGCTTGCTCCATGCAAAGAAGTTTCTGACGAATATGACGAAAGCGCCATCATTCGCGATGAAGAAACTCAGGCAGTTCTCTTTACCGACCGGCTTCAAAAACTCGGCGAAGATGAAAAACAGGAAATCCGGGACGCCTGCCCATACGATATCCCCCGCTTCGACCCCGAAACCGGCATCATGGCAAAATGCGATATGTGCGTCGACCGTGTCCATGCAGGACTCCTGCCTGCCTGCGTTCAGGTCTGCCCCACTAACGCGATGCACTTTGGTGACCGCGAGGACATGATCGAACTGGCAAAAGAAACTCTGGCAAAGGTCAAAAAGACATACCCCCAGGCACAGCTCGTGGATGAGGAAGATGTCAACGTTATCTACCTGACCCAGACCGACCCGGCTAAATATCATGAATACATGATGGCCGACGCCGGCGCGTTCATCCCTAAAGGAATCACAAGAAAAACCCTGTTTGCAAAGCTTCTCTCACCGGCGAAGAAGCTTGTGTAATAGACACTGCTGTACCAGTGTCGCACTCTCTCTTAGCCCGGAGCCTTTGGCTCCGGGCTTTGTTTTTCGTAGAGCGAGGAATGGAGAAAAGGGAACCGGGGCCAGCCCCGGACCCCGCGTAAGGGAATAATTCCCTTACGTATCCTCATCGAGTTTAAAAGCCGTGCAAGCTTCGCTTGCACGGCTTTTAAACTTAATGGGGCTAGCGTCGAGAGCCTCTTTCTCTTTTGCGAGTTGCCACCGGATTGAGGCGCAAAGAAAAAGAACACACGGGAAATGCCCACTAGGCCGAAAAAAAGGGGCCGGATGAAGGGGAAAGCCAAAGGCTTTCACTCATCCGGCCCCTTTTATTTCGGGCGAAAGCGGGATTCCCAAGGGCCTCGTCCTTGGGCGGGGTCAAGGGGCGGCGCCCCTTGCAGAGCACGAGACGGAGTCTCGTAACCCACCCACCCCAAAGCCCTTGCAGGGTTTGGGGCAGCGCCCCAATAAAATAATTCCCCACTCGCTCTTTATTTCATACTAGCCAGCTTGAAGGGCGTGAGTCGCTTCTTCGATGCTGTCATAAATTGTTGCGAAGCGCGTAATGCCCACGGCGTCGAAGACTTTCCGAAAGTTTTCAGAAAGCCCGGCAATGGCGACGTCGACGCCCCGGTCCTGACTCTCAGAGAGGAGCTGAACCATAACGGCAATACCTGCGCCATTGATTGAAGAATTTTCATCAAAATAGAGCACCACGGGATTCCCATTTTCTTCAGCATGCTCATACTCAGAGATAAAAAACGGTTCAGACTGGGCGGTGATGTTCCCCTGTACCCGAATGACCGTTACGCCATCATTCTGCTCAGAGGCGACTTCTTCCTGCTTGCTCTCAGAAAGTTTCAGCCGCTCATTTGCTCGAGAGAGTGCAGCCTCGAGGCAATTCCGCTGTATAGGCTTGTTGATGAAATCCGTGGCATTCAGGTTCAGGGCTTTAATGGCAATATCCATATCCCCGTGTCCTGTGATGACAATAACTTCAGTTTGCGGGTTAATTTCCTTGAGTCGTTTCAGCACATCCAGCCCGTCCATACCCGGCATTTTAATATCCGTCAGAACAATAGCTGGCCGTTCGGCGCTAAACACTTCCAGTCCTTCTTCGCCGCTTTCTGCGGTAAGGACTTCATACCCATAGGCACCCAAAACAAGCCGAAACATAGACAGCGTAGGCTGCTCGTCATCAATCACAAGAATTTTATTCATGTGCATCCTCGTCTATCATTGAGCTTGGGGGAAACTCAGACAAAATGTTGTTCCAGCGCCCAGTTCAGATTCAACGCTAATCTCTCCGCCATAATCTTTGACGATGCCATAAGAAATAGCAAGGCCAAGCCCCATGCCCTGACCGGTCGCTTTTGTCGTGAAAAACGGTTCAAAAATCTTTTCAATCTGGTGGCCTGGAATACCTGCCCCCGTATCTGAAATTGTCAGCAAAACCTGATCATCGTCATACTCTGTATGAATACGAATAACACGGTCAGCAGGTCCGTCCTCCTTGTCTGACCACATGTTGATAGCATCGCGGGCGTTTGACACAAGGTTAAAGAAAACCTGCTGCAAACGGTTTCCGTGTGCTCTGATGAGCGGCAGATGCTCTGCAAGATCGAGGTGAACGCGAATATTCTGCAAGGTCAACTGCCGTGACAGAATTTTCAGTACGGCATGAACCGGCTCGTTCACATTGAGTCGTTCTGGCGTAATATCGGATTTTCTTCCGAACTGCCGGAGGGTGTTCACGATTTCCGTCGCTCTGTCAATCTGGTTCGCAATCTCGCTTGTGACCTGCCGCAAGTCAGATTCAGGAACCTGCTGTCCCCGCTCCGCCATCATGGCAAGATAGTCACTGCCCATGCGAATGGCATTGAGCGGCTGATTCAGCTCATGAGCAATGCCCGCAGACATTTCGCCGAGCGTTGTCATCTTGCTGGCCTGCACAAGCTGCGCATCTTTTTCTATAATATCAGTAATGTCCGTTGTAGAGACAATCATTGCCTCCCGGCCACCGTAACGCGTCCGACAGGCGTGCATGTTCACAAACAGCGGCTGACCATCCCGCCGATGGTGAATAATCTTTGGGAAAAACTTCCGCTCACCGGGCTGTTTTTCGCCTGCAAAGCGTAATAAATCCTTTGTCTGCTTTTCGTCACTCTGGAGAGCGTCAAAACGCATTCCAAAAAGTTCCTGCGTGGAGTAGCCATACGTCCCCGTACACCGGGGATTGACGTCCAAAATATCAAGCGTCACAGCATCGACGACAAAAACGGGATCTGGACCGGAATCAAAAAGGGTCCGGTATTTCGCCTCGGACTCGCGGACCTTGTTTCGATAGAGCCGCACAGAGCGGACCATGTACACAAAGGAATCCGCAAGCTGAAGGACCTCGTCACCAGTCTGCCTGTGGCGGATAACACATTCGCGACAATACGCAGGCTTAACGGGCGGCGGACTGTCGGGAGAAAGTGACCCCATAAACTTGTCGACGTGCCAGCAGGGCAAATCTGAGTTGTGATACGCAGGACATCGCTCATACTCGCCTTCCTCGGACAGGACATCATCATACTGCCGACCAAGGTCGAGCTTAAAGTTCAAATTACCGCGAGAAATCTGATCGGCCATTTCAATGAGCTTCTGGATTGGCATCGTAATGTACCGCGAAATCTTGTGGCTAATCCAAAAAATAATGGTCACGACAAGCGTGATAAACCCAAGAAACATGGCCCGCAGCCGCCCCACAAGCGTATCAATGTGCTGCTTGTTTAGGCCAACGTGAACCGTGGCAATGCGATAAATTCCTTCCTGCATGGGCATGGCAATGTCCACGGCCTTGCGCCCCTGCACCTCAATTTGCCGAATCTTAGACTTTATATCGCGCCCCTCAGGAAGAGGGTTTGCCATACGCAGCGTTTGCGGAAAAGGTCGAGTAAAGGTGTGTGCTACCACCCTTTTTTCATTATCAATGATAAAAATATATGAAACAAGATCCCGCCGCTCACCTTCGAGGCGCTCTCGAAAAAGCAACGCGGTCAATGCTGGAATCTTACTGTCCAAAACTGACTTTCGTCCCTGCTCTGCAACAGACTGCGCAATGGCGACCCCTCGGTGCTCCAGTTCGGAAGTCAGACTTTCTAAAAGAATTCCTCTGGCAAGCAGTGCAATTGCCGCACTAATCATCATAATGACGGCCAGAATAGAAAAATAAATCTTGTTTTTCAGGCTGATGTTACGAAAGCGCTTCATGAATATTCTTTCCATGACGTCCTCTACTTCTTCCTGCGCTGAAGGGCTTGCCGTAAGGCATCCCAGTCAGTCACAGCCTCGCTTGTTCCATCCTGGAGCAAGATAAAATTGACCTCATCAAGCCCCTGATGATCGACCTGACTAAAGCTCAGAGCTTTGCCGGGCGCAACAGACTGGTTCCGAATTGTCTCAATAGCCTGAATAAATGTGGACCGGGAAAGGTCAGGACCAGAACGCCTCAGCCCTTCCACAAGCACCCGAGCATTCACATAGCCCTCAAACCCCACAATATCCGGGACTTCATCCGGATAATACTGAGCAAGAAGCTGGACATATTTTCGAGCATACGGAGCGGCTTCTCCAGAAGGCAAAAACGGAGGAGGCAAAACCTGCGAAAGCAAAAGCGTTGCGGAGACACCTTTGAGACGCCGCGCCATCTCGTGCGCGCCCACAAAAGAGTCACTCAAAAAGACCGGATGATAGCCCATTTCGGCGCATCCTCGGATAAACTGAGTGCTCGGCCCCGGAGTTCCGATAAGCACAACAGCCTCAGCTCTGGAATCTGCAATTCGCGTCAGCGCAGCCTGCAAATCTGGACGTTCTCTTCTGTAGGAACCGGACGCAACGGGTTTCATCCCATAGCGACGCATTGCCAATTCGACACCTTTCAGTCCATCAAAACCATAGGCATCATACTGATATAAAATAGCGATACGGGAAAAGCCGAGCGAAGACACGAGGCGTCGGATACTCTGCTGGCTTTCCTGAAAATAGGAAGGACGAATGTTGATAATGTATGGCACAAAGGGCTTCCGTAAGGCATCTGCGCCACTGTACACACCAACAAGCGGAATCTGGGCCTCTTCCACGAGAGGGATAATTCCCACGGTCGTAGACGTCCCAACATAATTGAAAAGACAAAAGACTTTATCTTCAATGATAAGCTTCTGCGTGTTGCTTACACACAGAGTCGGATCATAGGCATCATCTTTAATAATGATCCGTATTTTTCGACCATGTACTCCCCCTTTACTGTTGATATGCTTGATGTAACTCAACGCACCACGCAAAGTTTTCCTCCCAAGAAAGCCGCTTTCGCCTTCCAGAGGGAGTGAGGAGCCAATAAGTATTTCATTTTTTTTGATTCCCTGCTTCTCTGTATTGTGAGCATCACCAGAGGTAAAACTCTGGCATCCCACCACAAGGAACATTGTAAAAAAAAGAAATAAAAAAGAGAAATAACGACGAAGGTTCACAGGTCCTCCTTCTTCTTTTCGCTTCTGCACAATGCTTTCGCAAAAGCTGGCAGAAAATAGCACACTCCCCCCGCGGGTCAAGAATATTGCCTTGAGACACAGATTTTTCAGCCAAAGAGGCTTTCTCCTGAACTCCCAATATTGCAATACACTGTGTTCCCAGCTATTGTGCCCCCGAATATATATCATTTCAGGCTGCTGAAGAAACGAAAGGATATGAGTATGAAAAAACTGCTCTCGACAAAAGAAGTTGCCCAGTACCTTGGGGTCAACGAAAAGATGATCTATTCACTTATTTCCGACAAAGGCCTCCCTGCCTCCAAGGTTACCGGAAAATGGCTTTTCCCTGAGCATCTTGTCGAGCAGTGGGTCGAAAACAGAACAATCAATTATCCTTCAACCATCCAGGCCAGCAGCCTTCAGGGCCTTCTGGTTATTGCTGGCTCCAATGACCTGCTTTTGGAAAAGGCACTCAGCCTCTATATGAAACGCTATCCCGACGAGGTCGCCGTCTTTGGCAACCTTGGGAGCATGGGCGGCATCAAAGCCCTGCACCGGGGCGTTTGCCACATGGCCGCCAGCCATCTCGCGGAACAGGACGGAAAAGAATACAACTTCTCTTTTGCTGCAGAAGAGCTTCGGGAGCAACCTGCTGTCGTCAACTTCTGTCGCCGAAGGCAGTGCCTGTACCTCAAGCCCGGAAATCCTCAAGGCATTACGGGCATTGCAGACCTCAAAGGTGGGCAGCTTCGCGTTGCCAACCGCCCGAAGAGCACTGGCACCCGCCTGCTCTTCGACAGCCTGCTCAAGGAGCACGGTATTTCCCCTGCGGACCTGCCCGGCTATGACGACGAACGGGCCAAACACATGGATGTCGGTCTCGAAGTCCTTTCTGGTCAGGCCGATCTTGGTCCCGGAATTGAAGCCGTTGCCAAACTTCTTGGTCTTGACGCCATCCCCATCGGCTGGGAGCGCTTTGATTTACTTATTCCAAAAGACCGCTTCTTTGAAAAGCCAGTCCAGCAGTTTATCAATATGCTCACGGACAGTGAATTCAAAGAGCTTGCGGAAACGCTCAGTGGCTACGACCTCACTGAAAGCGGAAAAATGATTTTCCCTGATGCATAAAAAAAAGCCCCGTCAATCGGGGCTTTTCTTATTTCTTTGTATCGTCATCCGACGAACAGCGCTCAAGAACACCTTGCGAAAAAAGTTTTTGCAGCAACGCTTCATCTGCATCCTGATTCAGGTATGCCTGGGCGTCCTCGAGATTTTTAAATCGTAAGCAAAAATTCCGACCACACGATTTTTCATAAGTGTCCATGCGGAGTACGTACCCGTCTGAATCACCCAGATACAGCTCATAGTTGTAGACCGTACTCCGGTGTTCATCCCACACCTTTTCCTGCGACGCTACCGACAGCAGCTCACCAAGTTCCACGTCAGAATTACTGGCCATTCTCTCAGCCTCCTCTCTCAAAGGTCTCTGCTGAGTATGGCACAAAAGAAAAAAAGGCGGAAGGCACTGCATCCTTCCGCCCATAAAATCGTAGTCAAAAAGAACTACTTCTGCATGTCAGCCTGAACACCCTGGATCAGCTTCATAGCTTCCTGCAGCTTGGCGGCCTGAGCCTCGTCTTCCATCTGACCACCGAGGAAGTTTGCTTTCTGAGCCATCTCGTCAAGCATGGTACCAACAACCATACGGCGGGTCTGGGAAGGAAGGTCTTTCAGCGTTGCAAGGTCAGTTTCCATAGTGGCAATCTGGTTCTGGATGCCGGGGATAACGGAAACCTGCTGATTCAGACTGGTCAGGTTCTGATTCAGTCCGAAGAAGAACACAACGAGGAGAACAACAGAAAGAATAGAAACGATCAGGGCAACCTTACCCATATCTTTCTTTGTTTTTTCCATGATCTCAACAGCTTCCGGTGCTGGCTCGGTAACAACAGAAGGCTTGCCAATGTGGCGAATCTTTTCAGCAGCGCTCATATTAATCCTCCAATCTATATATCGTTCAGGAAAATTTGACTGTAACGAGCCATACCTATACGGCATGGCGCGCACTGTGACAAGGCGAAGAATGGGACAGTAACTGCTTGTGCAATGATTTTATTGATAAAATTTTCAATATACTTCACAATTTCCAGCTTTGTAAAAGGAAAGTTTGCTCTCTGTATCGTTGTCTTTTCTTCTCCTAAATCACGCACAGATGCAGACGTTTTTTTCTTCACCCTCAGCCATTAACGGCAATTCACCCTCTTTTTTCCTGTCCTCTTTTTCACTTACATTGACCTGCGATCATCATGAAAAGAATATAAGCGGTTCTAACATCCTCAATCATATGGGAATTTTTTCGCAACATACAATATTTTCCCAAAGGGCCAAAAAAAGGCGTGCCACCTCGCAGTGACACGCCATAAATTCATGCAGAATTTCCCTAGTTTTTCCAACGCCCCTTGTCGAAACGGAATATTTCCGTAACGCGCCGGGTCTTCACCTGTCTAAAGGGTCCCTGGGCCACGCTCTCACGCGAATCACCACGGGCCTCAAAGATTTCCTCCCGGTAGCGAAGTATCCCCACGTAGGGACAAATCCCAGAAGGACTTGGTTTCACTTTCATACAGAGATTAGTCTTTGGAACAGAAACAAAGCTTGCAACCCACACCCCACTTTCTTGCCGGATATTCATCTTGGAGCGGGTAAATCGAAGGTTACGGCTTATCTTCTCCACCCAGAATCCAGCAAATTTTTCAAAACGTGTTGTGGCAGCCTGAATAGTTGCCTTCCCCTTGAGAGGAGCAGGACGTTTTGCCTTTGCGTGGGTTCTTACCTTGTGACTATAGGTCTTCTTTGCGACCTCAGCCTTGGTCGGGAGCTTTTTCTTGAGAGACTTTTTGGCAGGAGACTTTTTTTGAACTTTGGAAGCTGTAGCAACAGCAGGAGCAGGAGAGGCAGATTGAGGTGTCGTCGCGACTTTTTTCTCTGGGCTAGGCTCTGGTGCTAATTTTTTTTCTTCAGGAGCTTTCTGCTCCGAAGCTTCTGGGACTGCTGGCGGGACAGGAGGCACCTTTTTCTCCGTCACAACCTGAGCAGGTGCGGGCTTCTTGGGGACACTCTGAGCCGTTTGCTCTGTCTTCCCAAAGAATTGCCACGCAACAATGCCTGCTACAACGATCACGGCAGCAAGCACGCCCCATACGACACCGGGTTTTGAATGTACAATCTGCTTTTCAGTCACATGCTCTCCTTACCCGGTCAATGGATTTTGAGCAAGAAAAAGAGCCGTGGGCTCTCAATGAAAACCCACGGCCCGTAACGGTTTTGACTTATTCGAAGACGATTTCAACACGACGGTTCAGGCGACGGCCTTCCTTCGTATTGTTGTCGTACTTCGGCATACTTTCGCCATATGCCTTGGTGCTCAGCATGTTGCCATCAACACCGTGATCAACGAGGTACTTCTTCACAGAGTCAGCACGACGCTGTGACAGGCCCATGTTGTATTCTTCGGTACCGATGTTACAAGTATGACCTTCAAGGATGACGCCAGCCATGCCTTCGTGCTTCTTGATCAGCTCTGCGGCCTCATCAAGAATAGGCATCATGTCAGGACGAATCTTTGCAGAGTCAAAGTCGAAGTTGATGCGCAGGGGGATAACCTCTTCGTCGTCAACCATAACTTCGTCAAAGAAGACGCGCTTGACAAAATCCTTCATGGCGTCGTCGTTGCACAGCAGATCAGGGCCGTACACGGACACGGAGCAAGGATTCAGTGCTGCGATGTCATCAAGAGTCTTCTGACCTTCTTCTGTGTCTGCAAAAGAAACAACGTGGATGCACATTTCACCGGGGTGATTGGCATACAGCTGACGTGCTTCTTCAACAGGATCCATGCCAAGATTGTTTTCGCCGTCAGACACCAGAATGATAGCATTCTTTTTCTTCATGTCTGTAATAGCGGAATCAAGCTTGCCCATGTCACGACCAAGAGCGGTCAGACGGTTGGAAACTGTGTAACCAGTGTTGAGCTTATCAATGGTGCGACCCATGATATCTCGGTCATATTTGCCACCAAGCATCCATTTGTATGGGGAGCTGGTGTAGAAACGTGCTTCATAATCGCGGTCCGGTACGTTTTCGTTGAACCGCTGCAGGAAATGCTTTGCAAGCACGATCTTCTCTTCACCAAGATCCTGATGCTTCATTGCCATTGAGCCGGAATAGTCCTGGAACAGGGTGAAGCTATCTGCCTTAGGCACAAGCTCTACCCGTGCACTTGCGACGCTCGCAATGCACATCAGGAACACGCCGACGAATGCCAGTGTGACCAACGATTTCATTCTCATCCGAATCATAATGTCTCACTCCTCGTTCTTTGTAATTCATCCTCGGCGACGCCCTAGGGAGACGCCATTGCCAGACACGGCTCCACTCTTGGATTCTACCAGAAATGCAATTCTATTCAAAGGGGAACATCACTTTTCTGTCGCTTCTCAGAAGATGACGGTCGGCTTTTCGATTTTCTTTCTGACCGCATTTTGCACAGAACATTCCAAAGATTACAGCGAGATGGATATCTGAGTTCTTATATTATACGTAAGATTCCAAATTCATTCCATCTTTAAAATTTTTCTTGGACATGAATTTTTTCAGATACTTACAAATATTTCTTCTTTTTCTGTTTTCTTTTCATATTTTTGTGCAATCCTGCGCACATCTGTGCAACTGTGCAATTCCCTCCACTTCTTCCTTACTGCACAAGATTGCACACTTTTTTGCACAAAAAAAGCCCCTCACCAACTATGAGGGGCTTCATTCTCTCTCTTTTTCTACAGACTACGGGCTATCGCTTCATGGATTCTCCGTGATGCAGCCTCGTCTCCCAGCACGCCAACGCGAACACTGATTTTCGTCACTCGTGGATTTTCCGATTTCAACGAAATCCAGAAACGTCTGTCCTTATCATGGCCATTCACGGAAGCACTACTCAAATTCAGTACCCGGTCATTCACCTTTAAGTTCAGGCGACGAGCAGCACGCACCGTTGCTTCGTAGCTCGTATCAAGGCTTGCATTATACGTCCGTACAAGCTGCCCCGTTGTATACACGTACGTTCCTCCACCTGCTACAGCACCTGCAGCAAGTACTGCACATCCCTGCTGCAACGGCAACGCCAGAAGCAAACACGCCATCATTAATTTTTTGAAAATATCCATATCTTTCTCCATGTCCTCCAATTTTCACAGGAGTTCTTTGCTTTTCCTCAAGCTATAAAGGCCTCCGCCAGATCCTGCAAGCGCATGCACCTCGCATTACGCCTCTTTTCTCTCTTGCAAGTTCACGCTATAGTTACACCATACTACGATCCCCCACTCAGGAGGTTGGCCCCGATGCCGAACAAAAGAATGCGCGTCTTTCACGGTGAATCAGAAGGCTTCGACACTCACTTTCTCGGAGAAGAACCACTTATTATCTTCCTCTCCAAAATAATCCGTCAAGCTGTCCGCGCCCTCGCGATCCTCATGACCCTCGTTATCGTCTGGGGCGTCTTTGACGTCCTTCTCGTACTTTATCAGAAAATTAAGGAGCCGCCCTTTTACCTCCTTAACCTGAACGACATCCTGGACACCTTCGCCGCTTTTCTCGCCGTCCTCATCGCTATCGAAATATTTCTCAACATCATCTTATATCTGCAGGATGAAGTCATTCACGTTCGGCTCGTTCTCGCTACTGCGCTTATGGCTGCCGCACGAAAAGTCATCATTTTTGACTATTCAAAGGTCTCCTCTGAGTACATCTGGGGAACAGGCGCCGTTATTATCGCCCTCAGTGTCAGCTTCTGGCTCGCTGAGAACCTCCTCGAGTGTTCTTCTCACCCGAACGACACCGACTGCGTCGTCCCTCCTCGCCCTCCGCTCTTTCGGCCAAGCAAGTCTAAAACTCAAAAGAAAGAAAAGCCTCAGGCTGATGAGTAAGGTATAGAAGAGCGTGTTATTTTTTTTAGGGTGGGTGGGGTGATACGAGACTCCGTCTCGTGCTCTGCAAGGGGCGCCGCCCCTTGACCCCGCCCAAGGACGAGGCCCTTGGGAATCCCGCTTTCGCCCGAAATAAAAGGGGCCGGATGAGTGAAAGCCTTTGGCTTTCCCCTTCATCCGGCCCCTTTTTTTCGGCCTA